>JBKPEN010000003.1:0-45399 GCA_046728425.1 Thermoproteota archaeon | reverse complement strand
GTATGCAACCGCGATATGCAGTCATTTGAGCAAGCGATAGGGAATTTGGCAATGGCCTATGACGAATTCAAGACAAGAGTCGAACAATTTCGTTCCAATCTACGGTGGAGCAATGTCGCACAGAAGCATTTTGAATTCTTTTTAGAATTGATCTCTCAATGGAATGTGAGAGATAGCAACCAAAGAGGCAGAAATACCAAGATAATGACAGACCGCTAATAAACTAGTTGACTGACTGATAATTCTTTCTTTCTATAGGGTCTCTACTCTTGTACTCCTAACAGTAAAATATCTAATTTTTAAACTCTCTATATTTATATATATACGATAGCAGAAGCAGACAAGATGTTTAAGAAATTAAATCCTCGTATGGATCGTAGGGGATTAGGAGAATGGGCAGGACGAAGATTCTGGGAATCTCGACAATTCTACTCGGCATACATTGCACTATTTGTAGCAATTTCAAACTGGATAACAATCCAGTACAGACTGCTACTTGAAAATATTCCAGCTTTCAACACCCTTTTCTCAAACCTATGGGTGTTTCTGATTGTCGCCACGGTAGTATTTACGATTGTAAGCATACTTGGTGGTCATTACATACATAGAAAAAGACAATTTAGGATAGAGCAGGCGGTAGCCACAGAAGAAAATCCGTACTTGTACAGGGCAGCACCAGGAAAGGAGAAGGATTTGATGATTCCAGTAACCATAATGCAGTTGGACGCCATAGAAGCCATCCTTAAGTCAAACAATATCATGACAGAAGAAAAGAAAAAGCAAATAGATGCTTTTAAACAAGAACTGACCAAACTTTCCGAGGGATTACCGATGAGTCTCCTTAAGAAGACAACAGATACCAATAGCCTTACAGCTTGATAATGTTGTGAGAGATAATATACACACACTCTCTCCGAAAAGTAAGGAGACAAGAATGAAGATTTTGATGGTTTCAACAGAATATCCTCCGATGAGAGGAGGTGTCGGACGCTATACGTCTAAGCTGGTGGAAGCGTTACGCAAAACTGGCGGAATTCAGGTAGAGGTAGCCTGCAATGAAGATGGGTACGGTGAATTTGCAGGGATCTCTCCAACTAACAAGAGAAACTCAGATGTTTTGCTGCAAATAGTAGAAGAAGAATCTCAACCCGATATCGTTCATGTGCAGTTTGAGCCTGGTCTTTATGGGCTGATACTGGATTCAAAAAATCCCCGGGCTAGTCGCACTTTTATAGATTCGTTCTATAGTAGATGTAAGGTTCCAATTGTAACAACGTTTCATTCAGCGTATACCTTGAGAGAATGGATGGGCCAAGCAATGATTGTCAAGCGTCAAGGAAGAACAGGAAGAGTTGGGATCCCCGCTCGGGCCGCTATAAAAATATGGAAACACTTAATCAACTACAAGGCATTTCACGATATCAATAAAGAGAAGTTGAAGCTAAGCTATGCAGGTATTTCTTTTTCAAAGTATATGGCAGGTAGAATTGGAGGTGGCCATATCATTTACCACGGAGCAGAACCTGCAATATTGCCCTCTGTTCCAAAGGCTAAGGCAAGAGAGATGTTCTCACTACCACAGGATAAGATGATAGCAGTTGCCATTGGATTCAGTACAGCAACTAAAGGCTGGGATATTCTAAGTAAGGTAAATATGCCAAATGGCTGGATGTTGGTATTGAATTCTTCTAAAGGCCATTTCAATAAAGAAAAAAGTGTCTACGCTGCTCGACATGGGAGGAGTAGCAGTAATAGTACTGACTATAATAATAAAATTATTGACCTACATAGAGGTTTTCTCACAGACGAAGAACTTTCGATGCTGTTTTACGCATCTGATCTAGTGATGCTGCCGTACAAGATAACATCTGGGTCAGGAGTAATGTTTGATTCCTTAGCCCATGGGCTGCCTTTCGTTGCGTCTGATCTAGATTTCTTCAAAGAATTTGCAGAGATGAGGCTGGGAATTACAGCAAAAAGGCACTCTGTGTACTTTGCCAAGGCAATCCGTGAGCTTGGCGAGTCGTACGATATGTATTCAAAATCTGTTAATAATTTTAAACAGCAACTTAAGTGGGAATTTGTCACAAAGCAACACATTGACATCTATACTCAGGCGATGGCAGAAAGAGGAAAAAGCCTTTTTGTGCCGTAGCAATTACGTTTTATATTTCTACGATATAGAAAGTAATATTGGTCTCTATTCTATCGCGTTTTGAGAAAAACTTTGTGCACTTGTTTCAAGTAGGTTGTTGTTATATTTTTTAAAAAATTCGCGAATGATGGGAAACATAATGATATCTATCTTTCTGAAAAGGAAGAGCACTTTAAGCGATATTGCATGCGGTAATTGCGCTAAATTGGTACAAGAATAAGCGATTTTACTTCCCCTGAATTTGATTGTAATTAAGATAAGAACTTCTATAGATTTTCTGTCCTATAAGATGTAACGTGCCAAATTAATCTTCTTCTTCTTCTTCTTCTTCATTGGTGGCTTCTTGGTTGAAAGATTGTGTATTTGTTTGTATTATTTGATCGTTATCATTTATTGTTACCTCGCCATCCTCACAATTCTCCACAATTATCACTTTATTGTCTGCATTGACATTTTTAGCATAAGCTTGTGGACTTTGTCGTTGTGATATCATATTACCAATTAAACCGCCAGGATCTTGTTCACTTACTACTTCATTATTGTTGTAGCTACCTTTAGCGAGGTCAGATATGCTTTGATCACCATAATAGTCATCTCCAAGTAACGCGAATGCCTCTACAGAAAGAGATGGTCGCATTGGTATTAATAATGATGTCGCGATCATCAAAATTGATAATATAGTGGTCACCACAACTAAGAAGTTACCTGAAAAGGTGCCTTTCTTCCTTGTATTGCTCTTTCTCATGAAGAGATGACGTTATTATCCTAAACGAGGGGCTTGTATTTAAGCTGTAACCAATAATTGTACTACTGAAAATCATAGAGAATTTGGTTGGGATCTCTCTACGAGAATTCAATATAACTTTTTTACAATTACGATATTGCGATAGCAGTTATGCCATGGAGACCAGAATAGAAGGTAGACCTGCAAGCATGGATGGAGACGCGGTGTTGAATTGACTGGTGCTACAATCGAAGAAGATGTGAGCAGCAGATACTATGCTACTATTCGAAAAAGAGACCTTTAATTTTTTAAATTTCCCTGTATCAAGATAAAAATATATTTTTACAGCGTTATCCCTGAATGTAGGATGTCCGATAATAATACCTCACTGGCTTGGATAGAGAAAATGGCGCCTACCGACTTTGGTTAAAAAGGATATCTACTCGATCTAAAATGTTTGTATCATGTATGCTTTTTGTGGAATAACTGCATAGCCGGACAAGAATGAGCGTGCATAACAGAACCAAAAAAGAAAAAGGGTAGAGGATGGTTTCAAAGGATGGCTACTTTTAATTTGTTATCACTGGTTTTGCTTTCTCATTAAAGCCCAAGGGCCAACTTAAGGGCTACATTTGCTGCTCTTTGGTCTGCGTCTTGGTCTTGGTCTTGATCTTGGTGTTGTACTCCTGTATTATCTGCTTCATCATTTCCGAATGTAGCGGTGTTCTCTTGAGGAACGTCGTGAAGGCTTGCGTCCTGGTCTTGTTCAGCGTCATTTACTATGTCGTTACCAAAACAAACCAAAGCATCACCGCAGTCAGCACCTTCTACTGTGTTGCCCTCAACATTTTGTCCAATGGTTCCGCTGTTGTCTCCTGCCTCTGCGTTGTTACCTTGTGTAGCAGTCTCATCCTGAGATATGGCCTGATCTTGTTCTTGGTCTGCTTCTTGATCTTGTTCTTGATCTTGTTCTTGATCTGTTGCTTGAGATTCTGAGTTATCCGCTTCATCTTCTTCGTTACTCTCGCCGTCAAAGAATCCTTCAAGGAGCGTACCGCTGACGGCATCGTCTGCAATGCTGCTCTGTGCAAATACTGTTTGTGATAATCCTGTAGGTACAGTTAGTCCCATGAGAGAAAACAGGGCTATGATTAATGTCGTTTTTGTCGCTTTAGCAATCATATTGCGTGGAATTAGTCAGCATATCATCCTTTATATGGGATTCTTAAGATATTTAACCTAAACTCACCAGGAAGAGAGAAATGTTAAGGGATTAGGGAATAATCTGATATTTTTCCCTTCCTTAGGGCACTTAAATATATCATAACTGAAGATAGTAAAATATATTACTTGTTTTGCTTATTTCCCTTCATTGGTGATAATTAGGAAAAGTTCCCTAAAATGGAATCCTTCTGCTTTCGCCGATTTAGAGATGAGAGGCATACCGCCCAGAATTGTGTTTTTGGTGGCCAGATAGAAACCAACTTTTAACAGAAAATTCCCGCTTTAGACAGAGGGGTTTATTAAAAAAAGTTTGGTAATTTGGCCGCGCGTTTTCCAAAAATAAACACTAGAAGAGGTATAATTACCGAACAGGCCACATCCGACTGTCCTTGCTAGGTTTGAGCAGATTTTGACGAATCTCTTATAAGGGATATATCACTACTGATAGTACCGAAAGTTGGAGACTTCGGTACACGATTCAAATAGATTGCTATAGAGGCTGACCGCTATAACACATTAATTAATGAAGGGTACGCTATGAGTGTCAATGATTTACTATTAGGTTAATGTAGCTCATTTTTGTTGCTTATAATAGTCATATTTCATATTCAGGAGAAATTAGTTCTGAATTCCATTCCAACAATAATAAATCCATGATTTGACTGAAAAGGAGACGGCGTGTTTAATGAGACCAGAAAAGGGTATATTTAGAATTCTGACTCGAAATTCTGCTGTTGTATTATTATTGTGGCTGGTTTTGGTAGCATCAGCCGTAATCATGCCACTAGGAAACTTATACAATGGGCTAGCGCCGTCTGCATACGCTCAGCAAGCCGAAGAAGAGGGGAGTAGAGGACAACAGCGGGAAGCACTAGTGAATTTAAGAGCATTATCAGATATGGCACCGGGAACCGGTCTGGGAGGATTATTAGGAGGCTTGATAGACGCAACAGATTTGGATGGAGTAGCAGATGTGGTGGGAGCATCGGATTCGAGTGAATTGACACAGAATCCAAGAACAGATTCGCAAGGATTAGAAGAGTTAGTTGATGTAACGGACATGGACGGGTTACTAGACCTAGTAGGAGTATCAAATTTGCAAGAGTTGTTAGACCTAGTACTGGGACCAGGTGAACAACCACCAGGAGGCGGCGAAGAACAACCACCAGAAGAAGGGTCTTTTACAGTTGAAATCGTTTCAAGCGGGGGGACCACAGAAGGTGTAGCACCAGCCACTTTTGAGTTTGAAGCAAACGTGGCAGGCGGCACAGAGCCTTACACTTATAGCTGGGACTTTAATGGAGATGGAAACGAAGACAGTGATGGGCCAAGCGTTTCCCATACATTCGACGAAGCTGGCAAATACAATGTAGCTCTTACTGTCACGGACTCTGATGGTCGAACTGCATCTGACAGTATGGCAATTACTGTCACAGAAGAAGGAGAAGAACAACCACCAGGAGAAGGAGGTGGAGGAGGAGAAGAACCCCCATCACCGCCAACAGGAGGAGGACAACCACCAGCAGGAGGAGGACAAGACAGATTTGGAATTGAGGAAATTTATCGCTCAGCAAGCGGCGGACCTTCGTGGTACATAAAGGAGCAGCCGGACCCAACATCTGACGGCTACTTTTACTACGGAATGTTCAGAACTACAACAGTAGACTATAGTGGAGGCGGAGTATGGCGTGTTGATGCGCGTTCAGGCACTCAAGAACATGGGATAAGGATGCACGTAGATTCACCAAGTGGCAAGTGGAAGAATACAGAAATGACAGGGTACTTTAGAGTGCTAGACGGAGACGATCAGATTACAATGATTGCAAGGCACGGACCTAGCTACCATGATGATGGAGGATGCTTGGCTTACGGGTACTATGGCATGACTGCTGTAGATGGTCACGTCTATTTCAAGAAGAAGCTATGGCACTTCGATGATGGATATACGAAGAGACTTGCGCAAATTGATGCCTTGCAGAACATTCTGAATGACTGGATCGGCATGAAGTTTGTAGTATATGACCTAGAAAACGGAGATGTTAAGCTTGAACTTTGGATTGACCAAGGAGATATGACCAACAACTGGAGGAAGGTAACAGAGTTAGTCGACGATGGAGGTCTGCGTGTCGAAGGCGAAGACTGTGGCACACCACCCAACAAAGTAATCAGAGAAGGAACGCGCTCGTCATTTAGGGTAGATGACTCCTTATTTGACTTCAAGAAGCTTTCAGTAAGAGAGATAGGTTAGGAGCATATATAGCAGAGACCAAGAAAGATCGTCAGAGAAAAAATTAGACCGATATAGTCGTGCTTTGGAGAACCTCGAGTGAGAAAAACCAAATACTCAAAATGCCTTGTTTTCTTTTCTATTTCTATAACTTCTATTATAATCGTTAGCAGTCATTCGGTATATCGTAACTTGGATAGGGCTGTTACGGCTAAGTGTGAAAAGTATACTCATAATATCGCATTATCACTATGGTGTAGTTATTGATATTGTGTATGCGAAAAGAAGTCGTAAAAGTTTGAAAAAATCATAACATATTCTTTCTCTCTCAAGCTTATGAGCATTTAAGGAAGGAGATTTTGTTGTTTCTAAACCTAAGTTCTGCCACAGGTATGTCAAGTTGTCGTTGATTGATTATGATAACAATAGCATGGCCTATTCGCGTTATTTAACCTACGATAAAATAGTGTGAGCCCAAGAAACAGAATAGGGGCCCTCTTGTGAAGCTAAATCCTACACAGATAAATATTACTAGAGTGTAGACGCGATAAGCTGGTGATACTATATATGTATATTTATATAGTCGCTAAGTGATTCCCTATCGAAGCTCCTCTGGATTATTATTCCTCGTCTTCTCCAGCATCACCATCATCTTCTGCTTGATTATTTTGTTCAATTCTCGCTGCCTGCCCGGCGGCTATGGCCCCGACTATGTCTTGTACCGCTTCTTCTGATGCTATTAGCTCAAAGGAACCAAATGCCTGCGCGACTGGTGCTGGTACTACTACAATGCCAGGCGATACTGGTGTTGTCTGTTGTGCTCTTGCTGTAGGAGCACCTGGAGCACCTTCATAAAAGATGCCATATCCTGTTATCGTTGCCAAGTTGGGAGGGGTTACGTTTGTAGCGGTCAGAAAGAGATAACCTCTTCTTATTTCATTTGGAGCGGAAGCAGTACTATATGTCATTTCTACAAACCTGCCTGGTACAATTGCTTTTTCCGCAGGTTCGCCTTCTGTCGTGGTGTAGTTAACAACGATTGGCATGTATGTACTATTTACAACATTGATATTCCTATAACCAACCTCCTGGAGTTTCTGTATTTCGTACTCGAAAATAGAATCAGGTATGGTAGTTCTGATATCAGTTACAGCAATTCCTAATTTAGCACCTAAGTTAGGAAATCGTACAATGTGTATGATCTCTCCTTGGGGTTGTTGTGTACAGCTACTACTACTACTGCTGGCATTGACATTGGTACTTACTCCTTGTTGTTGTTGCCCTTCTTCTTGTCCCTCTGCTGGGCATAGTTGAGCTAGTATTCCATACCCCTGGGTTACCTCTGCTGCCAAAACAGAACCTGTATTATTCACATCCCGAACTACCCAGCCTTCTGGTATCTCTAACCTGAAGTTGTCACTTGTGCTTTCAAATAATCTGGCTGTATCTGTTGTTCTATTCTGAGTTACTGAGGATGCGGCAGGTTGGCTGGTCAATAGTTGCTGTTGTTCCTGTTCTTGTTGCGCGTTTATAATCGTCACATTGGGAGCCAAATGCATGATAACTATCGCAGCTGCAGCCATCGCTATCGTCTTAAAGCTGAGAGGCAAGAATGGACAAGATGTTCTCATAATAGCCAGAATAGAAGGCGCATTTCGCAGAAAATAAGGCTATAGATTGATTATTATGGAAAAATGTTATTCGTTCAATTTTGGGTTACCCTACAAATCGTCCGTGTACACTAAAACCAATACAGCCTTGCTCAATATAGAACTCCTCTGTGTGTGTGTCTCCTTGTCGTGTGTAAGTTTTCTTCTTTTTCTCTCTTCCTTCTATATCATCTATTTTTACTCTCTATTCCTTTCTAAAGGGCAGAGCTATCTTGCTCTCTCGAAGGCAAATATGTATTGCTAGTCTTTAGGAACACAGGCACATTTGGCTTAAAGCAGCTAATCGCCAATTATGTGTATAATTAAAGGTGGTGGCGGCACTAGCAAGAGCGTTGGGCCTTCCAGCGTGAGCAAATGACCTCGCTGTGCTCCTGTGGAAGGTTCACATTTCTTCTAAACCTATTTTGTAG
Organism: Thermoproteota archaeon; assembly: GCA_046728425.1. Classification (GTDB taxonomy): domain Archaea; phylum Thermoproteota; class Nitrososphaeria; order Nitrososphaerales; family Nitrososphaeraceae; genus Nitrososphaera. The sequence goes on along the minus strand of JBKPEN010000003.1, from coordinate 36,989 downwards.
CCTTATTGCATAAATCTCTCAGGCCGTCGTCTTGCCTTCCCTTCAAACTTGTACCGATAGCGAACGAAAAACGCCCTACTTAATAAACACTACGTGTATCTGTCTCTCGAAAATCTACCCATGTACCCGTCTCTTGAAAAACGTCCTCATAATAGGTAATATCTGTCTTTTATCTCTAAATTTTGGTTAAGTATGTTGAGAATTCCATATTAAGGATACAAATGCAGTATTATCACCCAAATGGCAACAAAAAGCTCAACAACAGCTCTTATCCTAGCGACATTTGCTCTCATGGCTGTAGGAGTATCACAGACAGTATTTGCACAAGACAGTGGTCCGGACTTGGAGCGCAACGTCGACCAAGAGACTGGCAACGTACAAGTTGCAGACGCAACATCAGAACAGAACGAAGGTAATAAACAAGGGAACCTGATATCATTAGCAGAAGACTTGCTGAATACTAATAGTGTAGGAGGCGGTGGTAGCGGCGGAGGAGTAGGAGCAGGCGCAGGCCCTGGTGTTACCTCAGACTCGCGGCAAGGCCAAACCGTAGATGACCCATCACAAGGCAATGGAGCTCTTTTCGGAGATGATCTCGGAATAACTACTGCCTTAAACGCTGCCCAAGTAAACGTAGACTTACGTGACTTAGTCGATTTGACACCTTCTCCACCCCCTGCAGAAGGAAATGAACAATAAAAAGCAAGCCTCCATAGTACAGTGAAAGAATCACAAAGGACATTGCAGTCGCTCCATACATTTCTTAATTTTTTTACGCTCGTAGAAGTCTGGCCTCATATTATGAAGGAGCCGCGCCGGACTGACGTTATTTAGCGATCTTTTCGGAAACATTTGATTTTTTAAATATTTTCATCGACCACAGCGAACCGTTGATCATTCCTTCAGCAGATTAAGTAAAACCTCTATATTAAGAATAATTTATTTATCATACCATGAAGAAAGCAACTAAGTTGCCTTTTGAAGGCTAGCTGATCGTTTATTCAAGGCTTTGCGCATATAATTATCTATATTTTTCATCATTTCTGGGTCGCCCTCTACCTTTGATTGCAATTTTTTGTCACTATAAAGCACGTCAACATATTGTAAAACGCCGGTGGAAGGATAGTACTGGTACTCTATGACAATTTTTGATGTCTTGCCGTTGAGCTTGAAGCTAATTGAGCTCCTGCCACGTATGAACAGCATTGGAGACCTTGCACTTCCAGAAATGTTGCTTATCATGACTTTTGAATGGTTGAATTGCCTTTTATGATCCTCAACGTCTGAATGAAATAGAAAATTCCGCCTGCACTCACAACACAGCCAGACTGTCTTGAGGTCTTCTGGATGCATCTATTTATGTGACAGCTGGCAATTAAGGCATTTAAAGGCTAGACATAGATTTCATAGTTACTTTATATATATAGATCTTGGTCATTATGTGTGAAAACCACATCCTCAAATTCAGTAGCAATAACCAAAAGCTTGCAGGTCAGCAATAGCTTTTGTAGGCATGTCACAAGAAGGCTGTGATATCGATCTCTCACACCTTTATGACAGAAAAAGACAGGCGTACATATGCGATGAGAAGAGAAGCTGCCATAGAGGGTGTTGTCATTGTTGTATACAATGGAAGGGAGAAGCTTCCTGCTGCTAGTATATATATGAAAATTTCTCGTCTGCCGGATTACATGATGTTATTGCTTTTATAGGCGCCTTCTTGTAAAGCATCGTGATTATGAACCAGGGGAAGCATCTACTCGTTGCTCAATGGCTCCGCGGGCGGTCCAATCACAAATATCTATTTTTTTACCTAGCAGCAGAGGCTGACAGCGCACTCTATACTCTTGGATTGACGCTGTAATGGACGTTGCAGATGGGGTATTGAATATAGGGCAAGGGTGTAGTAAATGGCCACCTACTGTGACTGAGATAAATGTAACTGAGCTTCGAAAAAAGCATATCGAGAAAAGGCATCTTGAAACATGGGCAGCCATAGTATTTTTTCCATCCGTTATGATTGAACCAACCAAAAGATCTCTATCTTCGGCGCTAGAGGCTAGGACAAAGGAAGCAATTACGATGGAAAGCAACTATAGATATGCCAGCTAACCAAGGTTTTTGACTGCTCCTTGATGCAAAGGGAGATTAAAATAATAATAATGAGGATAATGAGGATAATAATAATTAAATCAGAAAATATACATAAACATTCGACGGATTGACGCTGATATTCCCAGGATCGGTAGAATCCTCAAGGCTGGCTGCAAAGTACGGCTATGACGAATGGCTTGTTAGCCGCTTCTTAGAATATGTCCCTGCAATCGAGGATTTTTTGACAAAGATGGAAAGACCACCTACGCAATATATTCGAGTCAATACACTTAAGACAAGCAAACAAGAGCTTGAGGATAGGCTCAGATCTAAGGGATTTGAATTGAGAAGCACTGTCTTGCCAGAAGTCCTTGCAGTGGATAGGGCCCCTCTTGCAACTGGGGCTACGACTGAGTACCTACTTGGTCTCTACTATATCCAAGACCTCAGCTCTTGCATGGCAGTAGAGGCGCTAGATGTTGTGGAAGGTCAGGCTGTATTGGATGTAGCCGCCGCTCCAGGGGGCAAAACTACATTTATAGCGCAGAAGCTGAATAATAGCGGTTCTGTAATTGCATTAGAGCCTAATGCAAGAAGGGCTCGATCTATGTCATTTAATATTATGCGCTGTGGCGTATACAATACCTCAATCTTTAGGATGGACGGCTTGCAGGCAGGCAAGTTCAAGATGAAGTTTGATAGAGTGCTGCTTGATGCGCCATGCAGCTGTGAAGGAGTGATAGCAAAAGACATCACAAGAAAAACTAGTCATACACCCCAAGATGTAGACTATTGCTCAAGAATTCAAGATAAATTAATAGAAGTTGCATCAAGATGTGTCAAACCTTCCGGCATCTTGGTCTATTCTACGTGCTCTTTTGCTCCCGAAGAAAATGAAATGGTAGTAAATAGGTTGTTGCAAAAATCTGACCACATTACAGTTGAGCCCATCAAGCACGGCGGCCGTGGACTTACAAAATTTGGCGACTCGATCTTTGACCCCCAGTTAAAGAACGCGCTACGACTGTATCCACACATTGATGACACTACAGGGTTTTTCATAGTGAGGCTGAGGGTTAATTGATATGCCGCCAGCCTTCTAAGAAGGAACGAACACGGATAAACAGAGCACTTAACAGATGGGGTGCTTTTGAATTCTTCGAACACAAGCCTATAATGATCCAGGAAGTAGGCACAAAAAAAGTAGTATGCCTTGTTAGTTACGACATAGAGAAGGCTATGTATGTTAAGGAACATCTATACAGTGCAGGCCTTGCAATTGGTGAGTTAAAAAAGCAATTCACTCCTTCAATAGCAGGAGCAGACCTTTTTACACGTTACGGCAAGAGGGATAATAAGTATTATATTATGGTGAGCGAGAAAGCAGAAAGTCTGGTTCTATATGGGAGAGATGTAATGGGTGAATCAATAGTCGCAGCGTCTGACTCACTTGATGAAAATGACTTGGTAATAGTGCTGAATACAGCCTTTGAGACAATAGCTGTTGGGAGAACACGGTTTGCTGGCAGGTCGCTTTTCAAAAAAGGGAGGGTAACAGTGTCCACCATCGCTGACGCAGGTTACTATTTGAGAGAAGAAGGTTAGTGTCAGAGACTGCCACAAACGCAGATGAGAATGGGACCTATAGCGTATCCCTCCTCTAAATGAAGCATAGGTTCCGCCTCCGACCATATACGCACAGAGAAAGATACGTCTAGAGCGCAGGATCATATAATGTCTTTTTCTTGTGTCATTCTAGTTGCATCCTCCTCATTTCCTCTTCATTGCTATCCCATGCAGATTATTACGGGAAGTCCTGATAGGTTGGAATTGGAATAATAGAATGGAGAATGAAGTTGACTATGGGTATAGGTCTGTATCTCTATACGATATCCCTTTTTGGTCCAAAAATAAACATGGGTAGAGGAGAAAAGCTTCTAGCTCTTCTGCAATTACTTTCTTGCCTTGAACAGAATAAAGATTGCTATTGCACCCATCATTCCGCCAAGCACCAAAAGCACTTGAATAGGGAATCCACCCGATGATGTCTGTGCCCCTTCGGGTGCCTCTGTTGTCACTGTTGCATGCCATGTGCCGCCTGACTCTTGAGCGTTTGAATAACCTGCGATCTGTATTTGTCCGCTTGGAGGAGGAGTCGTAGATTTTCCATTCACATTTACTCCATCAATCGTTGCACTAGCAGTCTTTTCTTCAATTCCATGTGCACCTTCTCTAAGGCTGCTTTCTCCTAGAGAATAGACAGTCAATGCCTTGGCTCCTCCGGTTCCACTCAAACCTACGCTGCTGCCATAGGCTCCCACAGGATCGAAAAGAACGTGCCATGAGCTCATCGGTGTACTAAAGTCATTGAAGTTTAAGATGGGTTCATCTAAGACCTCTTTAGCTTGTGTGTTTTCAAAACTTTGAGCAAGTGACGGGTACAGTACTTGCAAGAGACCAGTAGGATAATTGATGTTGATTTGTCCTACATCCGGTGCATTTACAACCAATGGTTCATTTATTACAATTCGTCTCCACTCCAAGTCAACTACCTGACCCGCATCTCCACTTTGAAGCACAAATTTTTCCAAAGTTGGTTGGAGCTCTACCCTGTAGGATATCAGGGTACTAGTTGGCCCGCCTTTCAAGACACCCGTGTAGGAAACTGCAGCCTGCGATGCTTGAACTGGGCTCTGAGCTTGTACAAAAGCCCTATTCAATGCAGCAATTACACCGCTCATGCCAGTGTTGTTTTGTTCAGTAGCTGTCCCATTCAGAGAAAACTCAACGCGCTGATTCTGGCCATTAAGTACTTGTGCCAGAGAGCTACCTGCAGGATACTCAAGTGTAAGCGTTCTGGCGCCTACATAGGAAGCCTGCGAGATGTCGCTCGCAGGATTAAGAGCTGCTGCCAAGTCTGCAGCATACGCCTCAGTAACGAAAACTGAGAGTAAAAGTATCGTAAGTATTCCAGAAAGCACTAAGGTGAAATACTTCACAAATTAAATTCTGTGTGCCTAGTTTATAATCTTTATTACTTGATTCTTTATTATAAGTAGGGCATCTTTTGTCTATTAGAGAAAGAAGCTTTTTTGCAATTATAACTTTGCGGCAAAAATTGCTAGCCGCAAATACGTTCAGAATGAAGATTTTATACCATGTAATCGAATATTTTACACAAGTCATTATACACTATACTACAATATAGACACCTGTCTACATAGCTGTGTTACATGATCAGCGTAGGGTTGCTTCAGGAATGGAATAAAATGAACAACAACATTACAGACTTTCTCAACCATTCACTCCCAATCCAAGATACTAAAAAGCAAAGAGTAGGAGGATAAGAAGAAGACCTACTTATCTTTGATAGACGTTAGATATTTCCGCAGACCTGACCCGATAGATAGGAGAGGTATATACGCTTTGAACTGCACCTTAGCTGATATAGTTTGTGTACAAGCTCTTGTCGGCAGATATAATAAAATGCATCATTTACTCACACCATATTATTTGACGATATCGGTTCTTGCGGGCGGAACGGGATCTATAAAATTGGTCAGAGGACTGGCCGCTAGTAAAGGACAAGATATTGTCGTGATCTGTAATGTTGGCGACAACATATGGATGCATGGGCTATACATATGCCCTGACATTGACACCATAACTTACGGGCTTGCAAACACGCTTGATCAGAAACGCGGATGGGGGATCAGCGGTGATTCCTTTCGCTGCCTAGACCAGATGAAAAAAATTGGTGCCCCAACTTGGTTTGGTTTAGGCGATAAAGACCTTGCGATCCATTTACTCCGAACAAGTATGATGAAGGATGGAAAGAGTTTATCTGAGATCACGAATTTTTTTAGAAAGTGCTATTCTATCAGCGCCCAACTTATACCAGCTACCGACCAAGAGATGACTACACGCATTGTGACTAGGGCAAAGGGCGACATGCATCTGCAAGAATTCTGGGTCAAACATAAAGGAAGGCTTAATGTAACTGGTGTAAGATACGACAATGCTAACACCGTTACGGCAAACACTGCGGCTATAGAGGCAATTAAGCGATGCATAGCCGTAGTAGTTGCACCAGCAAACCCCGTTTCAAGCATAGGGCCCATCATAGCTCTTTCAGATCTACGAAAACATCTTGTACAAAACAGAGACAAAGTTATAGCTATTTCTCCTATGATCGGAAGAAAAGCGGTAAGCGGGCCAGCTGTAAAATACATGAGGGCACTTGGGCTTGAGAATTCCTCAATCGGAGTGGCAAGGCACTACCGTGACTTTGTTAGTAAGTTTATAATTTCTAGGGAAGATAATAGCATGAAATTACAGATTGAGGCCTTCGACATGCAGGTTTACGAGACTAAGATAACCATGAAGACCAGAAGGGATGAAGTCAGACTTGGCAAGTACCTGTTGAAACTAATTGAAAAAATTTAAATCATGATGAAGATCTTTGCCATCGTTCCCATAAAAAAGTTTGAAAATGCAAAGACCCGATTGTCCTCAGTACTAGGTACAGATGACCGTACACATCTTTCATTACTCATGCTACAAGATACATTACAGACTCTTTCTGTCGTTCGGTCGCTTACGCAAGTAATCACAGTGTCGGCAGACAAACGTGTAGAAGAAATCGCGTTAAAGTATGGAGCTACATTCTTGCTTGAAGAAAAGGAGAGAGGCGTCAACTCGGCAATCGTGTTGGCTGATAACTATTGTATTAAGGAAGCTGCAGATGCAACAATGGTAATTCCTCATGATTTGCCGCTCCTTGATCCAATTGACATTTCCAAAGCCTGCAAACTGGCTGAAAATGAGAGTAGGTGCATAGTCATTTGTCCTTCTTTTCGGTACGATGGTACAAATATTCTTTTGAGAAAGCCTCCCCTCATAATTGCCACTTTCTATGACGCTGACAGTTACAACGCGCATATTAAGATAGCCACCCGACTTGGCATCCCTGTAAAGCGGTTGTTTTCAAAGGGTCTCATGCATGACATCGATACTCCAGAGGATGCTACGGAGATTATAAAGGAAGAAACTTCTGTCAGCTCCAGGAGCCTAGAATTTATTAAATCAAAATTCTAAACTGAGAAGAGAACTTATCAAGGCAGTCTTTGCTGTGGTCTTCCTTGTTGGCAGAATATTGTGCACATTTTTTTGCTTATTCTCACTGATAACTTGAAATCTAGAAGGTGCGCTTGTAGAAATTGGAATGATCTCTCAAATAGCCGACAAAACGACTTATAATATTATGCCACACAAAAAACACCAGGTTGTGATCTCTGCTATTAGTTGCACGGGTTAAATATATCAAATGTATTGACAGGACAGATGTGTACCCTCTATATGCATGCTGATTTGCTAGTCAAGGTACTTGCAGCGATAGAACCGGAAAAGGTTATCCCCGTTGATAAATTTCAGCAGGCCTGTGCTATCTCTAGTAGGTCAGTTGCAAAAACGCTGCTTGATTATTTAGAAGTAAATAACATTGGTTCTGTTTCTAATGACATGGTTAGATTTTCAGGATCTGACAGGATTCACGCTGCGGTGCTTGCACTCCAGCTGAGAGGCGACATAGAGAAGGTATCGACATACCTTTCTTGGAAGGATTTTGAGAAGTTGGCATCTGAAGTTCTGAGATCTTTTGGGTACAGAACTAAGACTAATGTTAGATTTGCTAAACCCCGGATGGAAATTGACGTAGTTGGTACCGGTTCAGATGGTTTTACAATAGCAGTCGACTGCAAGCACTGGAAACGGAATAACCTGTCATCGATATCAAATTTTTCACAAAAGCAGGCAGTTCGGGCTGAGCGCCTAATCAAGCATGAGGAGACGATATCTCAGGTCGTTCCCGTGATGCTGACCTTGCATGCCGACTCAGTAAGGTTTATCAACGCAGTTCCGCTTGTGCCGATACACAAGTTCAGATCTTTTCTAATGGATGTAAAAGGCTTTTTGCCTGAAATGTATGTAGCCTCTGCTTCGAGCAGCTAGGATAAGGCTAGCATAGCAATAAAGCTTGCAATAGTGATTGCAATAAAGATTTTAGTTACATTCACTGATCTGTCAAGTGCGCTAGAGTAATCTTCAAACTGCTTTTTGCCCATCACCTTTGTGGCTGATTGAGCCGAAGCTAGCTCAAATGTAGATTCAGCGGCCACCTCTGCTGCCCTTGAGCAGAGATGGTTATACGCTGCAGCAATCTTTTCTAGACTAGAGGTAGTTCCTAGGGCAAAATATCCTTCTCTTGTCCTCTTGCCTGAGGTTGAGTGCGTATCAGAACTGCATAGCTCCAGCATAGTTGCATTACTGTTGTTTATTTTGGAGACGATGTAGTCACGAGCTGTATTCTCCATATTGTTTGAGTCTGCCCATCCAATGACATAGTTTTTGTTATCCATACTTAAGAGAAGTACCGCAAGTCCGCCTTGTCCTAATTCGTCTGTGCGGTCTACTCTGTAATTCACATCATCTAAGCTAGCAAAGCCTACCTTGAAATTCTTTTGAGGTTGTTTTTTCAATTGGTCCAAGCATTGCTTTGCAGACGCGATAAGATCGTTTCTATTAGAATCGTCGAGATGTTTGCCCATTGCATTATGGCAGTCTACTACCAAAACGTCAGAAAATCCAATTGCTGTGCCAAAGGATTCAAGTTCACTACTCACTGCCTGAGGAATGTCTTCCATGCCCCGGGGGGCAAGCGACAGCATGACTATTGCAGTATTGCCAAATGCAATTCCAGTTGAAGTAGAGTTGTTTATCCTCACTTGTACAGGCGCGCTGCATGTATCCCCTATTGCCTTTGTTGTCATTTGTCCTAGGCCTTTGACATATTTCTCTACTTCTTTTTTGGAAGGAATGTTAAGCGAATGGTCAGAGACGCTATGCATTACCAGAGCCCTTTTTGAGAACTTTTCGTAAAGAACATAGGGCAGGTTACTTCCGCCTACCATGCTAAAGGGACCCGGGTGTACATCTGGCAGTACTATAGCCGCCTGGTTGCCTGCAAAAAGGAAATAGATGACCTTTGTTGTTACAAGATTTTCATGTGATCTTGCTTCCATTAGTTCTTCGATCGTATCTACTTTGTTTTCTGACCACGCTACGAGAAAAGCGCGAAGTAGTCCAAATGTGCTCTTTACCGCAGGTCTGCCGGCCCTATCTGCGATGGCAGTCCAGACAATGGCAATTGCTAGTAGGATTGACCCAAACACAAAGCCTGAGTAACTTTGACTCACAATTGAATGGTAAGAAGATGGAGGCATGAACGCAAAGAAAAAGATGACAGGTTGTATAAACGACACTGATATACCCCTAGCTGTGCTGGCTCCAAATACTGAAACGAATAAACTCATTCTAAATCCCACTGCAAGGAGCATGCCTACGACAATATAGTCTATTGATGGAGGCTTGGAAAATACAAAATCCGCGGCGATTCCTAAAAGAATAGTGAGTAACCAAAATACGTTAGCGAATGCAGAAACGTGTGCAATTTTGGAAAATTTGTGCACCGGAACACCTCGGAGTGCAAGATAGTCAAGGAAATGAGAGCCCACAAGCGCTGCTACACTAAGAGGGATATACAGCGCAAGGCTTGCGATCCCTGCCTGAAGGTTGTAAACGTGCGATACAACAACAATGAGTAGCGCGCATCCCAGCCAGATAGCATATGATACTCTAGAAGAGTAAGGATTTATTCTGGTGACAGACCAGTGCCTGTGAATGTTTGATACATCATCGTGCCGCGGCGCAAGCATCCTATTCAACCGACGGGGAACAGAATTCTTATCAGAATTGATGCTCCGGCAACAGCACCAGTTATCCCCATCACAATTTCCGGCCTGATCTTGACGCCTCTTGTCTCGTCTTCAAAAAACCTCAAAAGGCCGGCGCTCGATGCCGGAAGCGGAGCATTTTTTTTCTTACTACTGCTCATTGATAGCAACTTATGCATATGCGCTTAAATACATTCCGCCGATCATTCTAAAAGATTCTTAGCCTTTTCCAAAATCCCAAGATACCTGTCCAGAAGATCGGCCTTTTGTCTCTGCATTGAAATGTCATTCTCTACTCTTATCTCTGATACCAGCGACTCGATCTTTTCTTCAATTACAGATATAGCTGATGCCAGAACTGCCGATCTTCGTGCTGGTGGTACTACCTTGTCTTGATCTGCCTTTGGCTTAACGCTTGCTGCTGTTGTTGTTATTGTCTCATTGCTACAATTGATGCAAGTAATCTTGTCTCCAAAGCGCACTTGGACTCCGCTACATTTAGGGCATGGGTCGCTAGTAAGTGTTCCTCCGTTTGCTAAAAGAGATGCTCCCGTCTTGATTCTATTGGCAGTATCTTCAGATGAAGCCATGCTTTAATATTTGATGCTGACAAATTTTTTCTTTATGCTTCAGTCCCTTTTTGACTTATTCTAATTGGGTCAGGGGACACGTGGCCAATTGTATCTGCAAGGTGCATTCATAACTTTGTCACTGTGGTTAGATAATGGGGCATCGCGCATTATTTAACTGGTTAAAGAAAAACCGGGCAGTAAGCCAACCTTGTTGACATTCCTTTATCAATAGAAAATTATATCAATGCCTCTATTGCGATTTTTAGGATTTCGCTTTTGTTCTGTGTATAGAAAAAAGCGTCAGAAAATGCAGTCAAGAGGATATGTAGCGGGGAACGAATGATTAATTGCATACGCAATTGGTCATAACTGGCTTCGGTATATTCATCTCAGGTAATCAGACGATTTAGTCGTATACTCCTTACTCTGAACGGTGTTTGAAAAAGAATTTGATCAGATTTGCAATGATTTATTCTTCCTCCTAATCGCTGTATCATCTTTTTCTATAACCTCAAGAGTTAGTGTAGACCTAACTTCTTTACGAGTTCGTATTTCCGACTCTGCATTATCAAGATCTCTCCTTGAGTCTGCTTCAACCTCCACGACTATATCATAGATCATGCTCTCCTCATCACCGCCATCAACAACTGTATACACACCTGAAACGGCGGGATGCCTTTCGATAGCATCTTTTACTACTTTCCTTAGATCCTCGTCCACCTCTATCAATATGAATGACTTAGTCATAAGTTTGGGGAGCCGTCCTCTTCATTATGTAGATTGTATTTGTTAATATAGTATTTATCGATAAAAAGGAAAAACCCTGACATGATCTGTTGCATTCTTTTATTATTGCTTTGCAGAGTGTACTTTTCATTTTGCATAGCTCGATAGAGCACCATCCGATAAAATATAAATATAATCTATTCAGGGAAAGAAGTGAGAGAGACATTATTGATTCTCATCTTCTATTGTATCGCCCCCGTCATTTCTAATCGTGATGAAAGGATGAAAACAAGTATTTGCAGATTTTGGGATGACAGATTACATTAGAGGTAGTGAATAAATTAAAAAAAATTCTTATATTTTTAATTCATAAAAGATTTATTAACATGACTTGTGAAAAATGCCTACCCGATGGCGGTTATCTGTAAAAAGTGCGGTCTTCCTGACGATTTGTGTGCTTGCGGAGAATTGGATAAGGAAGAGGCACGAATCGTCATCCGCCTTGAAACAAGGCGTTTTTCAAAAACCAGCACTATCATAGAAGGCATCAACCCAAAGCAAAGCGACATGCCTAAAATAGTCAAGGAGCTTAAAAGCACATTTGCCTGTGGCGGAACGGTAAAAGAAGGTTTTATTATGTTGCAAGGCGACCACAGAGACGATGTCAAGGGGTATCTGCTCAAGATGGGATTTAACGAGCAAGCCATCGAAGTTCAGTAATGGTTTTTGCAGAGCTGTCGCTTAATTATCTCCATACGAAGGCATTTAAACCGGCCGGAGTAGAGTGTGTTTGGTGCCCAGGAATAACTTTAGAGGACAGCGAAGGCTGGAGAGCCGTGTTGATGAAACGGTGCGTATTGCTTCTATAGCACAAAAAGGAATCACTACTGGTAGATCAAGTTACGTTGAGATGCGTGCCCTTGATAGGCTCACCAACCACAATATAAAGACAAAGGTAAATGCGATAAAAAAGTCGTTTAAACCAAATAGCAAGCTTGAAGACCTCGGCGCAAAGATTTCGCAGGCGATGTCAGAAAGTTACACCAAGGTACTTACGCCAAACGGCATATTGCGAGAAAAGGAACTTGATCGGCTACTGTCAATAGACGCAGACATTGTCATTTGTCTTGGGATGATCGAATCTGAATTAAATTCGGTAAAAATATCTGGTTTGATAGATACTATGGAAGGATTGATTGAAGAAAGAAAAAAGCTAGTTGATTCTCTTAGAGTCTGAGGTGGGTCTTGAGGCCCTTGTAGCGATTCCTGATCGTCACCTCTGTGACACCAGCCGCTTCTGCCACATCTTTTTGGGTCTTGTTTTCACCATTCATTACGCACGCAACATAAAGAGCCGCTGCAGCCAGACCCATAGGGTCCTTGCCAGCCGAGATTTTGCCTTCTTCTGCTTTTTTCAGGATTTCAAGCGCCTTGCGTTTTGTCCTCTCTGACAGGCCAGCTTTGCTTGCAATCCTCGCGACACACTTTACAGGATCAACTACAGGCATCTTAAGATCTAACTCTCTTATGAGTAATCGATAGCACCTTGCTACATCCTTTTTCTTGATATTGCTTGCATTTGCAATGTCTTTAAGGGTCCTGGGAGTCTCGGTGTCGCGGCATGCAGCATACAGAGCAGCTGCTACCAAGGCAGATATAGAGCGCCCACGCACAAGACCCTTCTCAAGCGCCTTGCGATAGACATATGCTGCTTTTTCGATGACTGCATCCCCGACAGCAAGTTTATCTTTGAGCCTATCGAGCTCAGAAAATGCCTGCCGAAAGTTGCGATCGACCGGTTCGTGCACCTGGCTTCGGCTATCCCACGTCCTCAGCCTTTCAATAGTGCTCTTCATTGAGGCTGAGAGAGGCTTACCTGATGCATCTTTGTCTACAGGACCAATAATAGTTGCAAGTCCCATATCATGCATGGCAAGGGATGTTGGAATGCCGGTTCTGCTTCTATCTTCGTGCTCTTCTTTTGAGAAGGCGCGCCATTCAGGCCCCAATTCCTCTATTCTTTCACTTACGACAAAACCACAATTACCGCAAAACATCTCCCCGCTAGAATTATCAGTTACCATCGAACCTCTGCCGCATCGAGGGCAGCGATCACCAAACATGGAAATATCTTTGACCATAATCTCACCGAATCTTTGGCATCCTACCCCGCCTGTTTAAATATTTTATTCTATTATATAAAGTTTATGGCATCCCAATGTTGATAATAAGAAATATAAATAATCATCTCGGCTTCCTACGGCTGCGCCTTTCTACTTTGGCATATTTTTTGCTACCCGATCTCTGAGCACTATAAGCATGAGTTTTTCGGGTCTCACGTTTTCGCATCCTCTAGTCTCATTTTGGTGGAATGCACGTATTATATATGTATGGATGATAAGTTCATGTTAACAACTTCATCATATCTTTGGGCACGTGAAGAGTCAAACTTTAATATCTCCCCCTGAGGGATACACGGGTTCTGGACATTTCCTTTACCGAAAGAAGCAACAGCAGATGAATCAAGTCACAGTGTAGAAGGTCATCAAGGAAACGTTCAAAGCTAACCGATGAACTGCCACGGCTTTACTTATATTATAACGCTGCCATTTTTGAGCTATTCGTCATAATGGCCTATGAATTAGCCTGAGTTGGCTAATGCATTTATTGCATGAGATTATTTGTAGGGCATACCAAATATCATGAAGTAGAGGAAGGCAAAAACTCCTGCCACAGGAGACTTCAAAGCACAAACTTCAACATTCCACAATCGTGAACCTTTTTCGCATTACCGCTTAACTAAAAAATAATGGCATTCCTTTCATACCAACGTATTCATTTAGGCTAACCCAAGGAAGCCATGTCTTCATCTATTACTACTACGGCATTCTTTCCATTGTAACCATAATATGTCATATCTCATATTGCCACACTAGGTAATAACACTCAACTTTTAGGAATATAGAGAATCAATAGTTAAATTTTTAAACAAAAGCAATAAATTGATTAACAGCAGATGTCAAGATAGTGCAAAGCGATCGCAGAATCCCCAGATGGCTTGTAGAAAACGACCCTTCATGGGAGAGGTCTATTGATTCAGACCCAGGGACTTTACGATGGACTAAGAAGGGCACCCAGTTACAGGCAATATGTCATCCAGCTAGCATTTTTTGCGAAATTGTTGGCCAAACCGATCAGGAGGACAACATTTCGGATATTATAGGCGGAACTCGCATAGACAAACATGCTAGATATGTATCAGGCGTGGGCGACATCACAAAATATCTTTCAAGCAGATACCTGAACCCAGGCATAAATGGACAACCCCGGTTTGACTTAAGGAAGACCCCTAAGGGGTGATACTTCTTTTTTTATTGTATCGTATCGTATCTACCAATTCTGTAGTCGATACACCGGAAGAGGTTAAAGCTTAGACAGCTTTTCAAGCAACCTAAGGTCATATTTAACAACTAGGAGCTGGAGTAATCCTTCTGGCATGTCAAATCTCTTCCTTTCCATAGGCTGCAACAATTATTTATTTTATAAACATCAAAACAGTGAGATTATCCATTGTCTTTGCAAGATTCAATACAAAAGCTAGCCAAAGAAGCAGTTAAACTCGTTGAAGGTGCGAAGGTGGTTGGGTTAGGTAGCGGAAGCACAGTTGCCCTCATTGTAAGGGAGATGGCAAAACTTCGAGATAAAGAATCAGTTGAATTTATGCCAACTTCTTTACAAATCAAACTGGAAGCAGAAAAAAGCTCTCTCAGGATGGCTAACGAAAATATGATTTCACATACAGACATTGTATTTGATGGCGCTGATCAGATAGATGGTAAATTTAATATGATAAAGGGAGGGGGCGGAGCACTTTTGAGAGAAAAAATCCTAATTTCTGCAGCGAAAAAAGTAGTAATAGTGGCTGACGCCGCGAAGTTTGTGCAGTCTTTCAGCCGGCCAGTACCTATAGAAGTACACCCAATGGCACGCTCAGTAGTCTGGCAAAAACTGGTAAAAATGGGGGGGCAGCCGGTGCTTCGCACACTTGACAAAGGCTACCCTTTTGTGACTGAAAACGGAAACCTCATTTTGGATACCTCTTTTCCTTCAATAACTCATGCAAAAAAAATGGAGGTTGAGCTGAAGAATATTGCCGGGGTACTTGAAGCAGGACTCTTCACAAGAAGGGCAGACATCTACTATAAGGCCAAAAACGATGGGTCATTTGAGACGATATCGTTTAAGTAGAATTAATATCTTTGAACATTTTGCAATATTGTCTTAGTATAGACACCGCTTGAGAAGTGCAAAGCATAGCTCATGGAAACCATCAACGCTCCAAAGGTAAAAAAATTCGAATCAGTTTTGGCTTATTGAAGAATTTTGAACGAACCGATGATCGGTGTAGTAGAATCTTCATGAATTATATAGGAGTGCAAGTGCACAATCTTGCCTTGTTCTACCACATTTAAGATAGTCTCAGCTTTATTCTAAGCGAGCTTTTCTATTCCCCATGATCTGGAAGACCATATCCTAAGTGCGGCAACCATTCCAGTTACAAGCCTGTAACCCAGTGCTAGTGTCTATTTTAAAAGAGGTGGACCCTACGGTTTCGCTGCCTTGGTGGTTCATTTTCGTTACCTTTACCTGGTTATCAAAATACGAATAGAAGCTTGCAATAGAAGGAAAGCGCCAAAATTACTAAGTGATAGCCACGACCGGTCGTGCAATGAACTCTCCATGCCCAAGTGCTTCGTTGGCTACCTGCCCATCTTCCATGATGATGCTGCCTCTTACAATTGTCATGACAGGCCACCCGCGCAACTTCCAACCATCGTAAATTGTGTAATCAGAGTACGACTGGAGCAGCTCAGGGGTAACAGTCTTTTCAAGATCGAGGTCAACTATTGTCAAGTCTGCATCCGAGCCTGGTTGGATGGTGCCTTTCTTGGGGTACAAGCCAAATATCCTTGCCGTGTTGTAGCTCGTGACTTCGGCTAGCCTCTCGATACCGATTCTGTCCTCATTCACGCCTTTGGTCAAAAGTACCGGCAACATCGTAGCAATGCCCGGAAAGCCGGAAAGAGCTGACCAGATATCGCCTTTTCCCATTTTCATTTCTAGTCGATTGGCAACGTGGTCGGTACCAATTGTATCGATTATGCCATTTCGCAAGGAAGACCACATGCTTTGGAGATCGCTTTTCGAACGTATCGGCGGCGTCACCTTACCTATCGAGTTTCCAAACTCTGTGGTATGTGTCAAGTAGTGGGGGCAAGTTTCAATATAGTAATTGGATTGTCCCTTCTCCCTCTCTGCAAGTATCGCGTCAATTGCAGCAGTTGAGCCGATATGCACAAAGTACAGGTTGGCATTACCACTCATTCTTCCAAGGCCCGAGATCTTGGCAATACTTTGCACTTCAGAATATGAAGGCCTGCAATAAGACCATGCCTCAAGATAGGCCATTCCTTTTTGTTTTGCTTTGCGGATATGCTCAGAACAAACCGCAGGATCTTCTGCATGCACTAACATTGTGGAATGATGATTTGTACACTCCTTTACAATTGAAGACAATAATTCATCTGTCATGTTGACTAGTCCATCCCTTAATTGATAGGTCTCTGGCTCCAAATCCATATGGATGCGATTGAGGTCAGCTCCTAGATTCATGTAAACTTTTACTGAATTAATTCCAAGCTCCTTGAGGTAGGAGATATCCCTGACTTGATCCGGTTGGAGGATCGAGGCGTGGACAGAGTAATCGATATAATGATTGTCTTTACTTGCACGCAATTGTTTGATTATGTTACTATTGCTATAGCTGTCAAAAAGCCTCAGCATCCTTATCATTGTAGTGACGCCACCTACAGCTGCCGATCTCGACTCTGTCCTTGCAGCTTCGTTGATTGGGGTATAGACACCGTAATGCACATGCGGATCGATTGCGCCAGGCAGCACATATTTTCCAGCAGCATCTACTTTTCTTGAAGCAGAAACATTGCTAACTGAACTAGCAAGTGACTTTATTTTGCCATCCTCGATCATTATATTTGTATTAGATATTACTCCCACTCTAGGAACTACCGCAGAAGCGTTGGTGATTAGAAGATCACAGGAGTTGTGCATCTAGCCCCTCATACATTGGTCAGCACCATAATATCTTATGCCCAACGTGGATGTTTTATATTTGGATTTATGAGGCTGGATAGCTAGAGGAGGGGGCTGGTAGTTCAGGGGTAGTAATGCTCGCTTCGCAAGCGAGAGGTCGCGGGTTCAAATCCCGCCCAGTCCACTAATTATATGGGTTCAAATACTGCAAAGTCGTATTTTCTGTACGAGACATCAATAGTGAATATGTTAATTCCTGACATTAAGCATGAAGAACAGGCAAGGAGGCCTGAAACCTAGCGGTAAGCCTACTAAGCTATCAACACTACTATCAAGGATTCAGACTGTGCCGAATCGGAAGAATGCCAAATTATCGAAGAATTCTATCAGTACATGAGGGAGTTAGCTCTATAGTCTTACTCATCACATCAAGCAAGAAAGCCAATTGACTATCGGAGTATGAAGACAAAAGTTTGTGTATTTTATCATGCAAGGGGGTATCTGAGCGCCATCAGTATAATGCTCTAAAGGTGATAATCCCCTTTTGCAGTCCCTTCCTATCCTGTACCGACGATAAGTAGCCACGAACAGGCCGTGTTGTTTGTGATTTATGCGGCTCTCGTTTGAAACCTGCAGTCATGGAACATCTGAGGGCACAAGATGGCAATCTCGTAGCAATCATGGATAAAGTTGGAGATTTTAGAATTAAGTTACGTCGTCCTCTTTTCAGTGGACTAGTCAACGTGCGGTGTATCCTCCATCCACCGCGAGCGCATGACCGATCACGAAACTCGCACCAGGGCTGCAAAGCCACAGAACAGCAGAGGCAACTTCCTCAGGCCTACCAAGTCGACCTATCGGTTGCTCCTTCATGATGTCTTTCATGGTTTCGGGTTCTTTGGAGATCATTTCGGCAACCATGGGTGTATTGATAGTCCCGGGGCACACGGCATTGATACGAATGCCTCTAGACGCATATTCAAGAGCTGCACTCTTAGTCAGCCCGATAACGCCGTGTTTGGTTGCATGATAGATGGCCACGCCCGGGATGCCGATGAGACCGCCGATAGAAGAATTGTTCACGATGGCTCCACTTCCTTGTTTGCGCATCTGGAGCAATTCGTATTTCATGCAGAGCCAGACACTGCGGAGATTGATCGCATTCACTCGGTCGAACTCTTGACTGCTGGCATCCGCAGTTTCGACGGCAGGACTCTGCACGCCAGCGTTATTGAACGCCATATTCAGCCTCCCAAATGCTGAAACGGTTTGCTCGACCATCGCCTTCACCTGAGCTTCATTGGTGACATCGCACCGGATAGCGATCGCCTTGTGGCCGGCAGCGATCATATGTTCGGCGGCTGTCCGCACTGCCGATTCATTGATGTCAACTAGCGCGACCGCGGCACCATCTTCAGCGAATGCATGCCCCGCAGCCAGGCCCATACCGGAGCCTGCCCCGGTGACTAGTGCAACTTTGTTCTCAAAAGACGGTTTCATGGATCATCCCTCCTTAACTCCTGCAAGTCCCTCTAGGCGTGGTATCGTGGTAAGAGCGAGAGGCGACGTCGCACTTGCAGCAGCATAAGCCTTCGCTCTATACCGATCAGCACATGATTGATCGTGAAATTGACTTATCGACATAATGTCTACTTGTGGGCATTAAATAAAAGAATTTAACCAAAGAAGCATGACCGGTATCAAAGACTCGAAAGTGTGTTTCCTTAATTAGTTCCAACATGGATCCCCAAGAGTTGAAGCTAAACTAGTCATTACCTCCGTTATGACGGTTGCAGGTCAGAAAGGAATTGCCTCGGTAACCTCTTCCAACTAAAGTGTCGACCGCTTGCGATAGCTGGAATCGCGAAAGGTTTGGTGTTATTCTTATGGTTTCTGCCGGAAAAACTATTCTTTATAGCCTAAGGAAGTAACACATTATACTATTAGCACTAAGGGAAACCAAAATGGAAATTAGAAGAATTGGAACGCAAGCCTCTAGTAAGGGGCCATCTGACTGGTTCACTGGCACTGTAAGGATCGATCCACTTTTTCAGGCACCTGCCCCGGCACGTGTTCAAGGTGCCAGCGTTACGTTCGAGCCCGGCGCACGCACTGCATGGCACACTCATCCGCTGGGTCAAACTCTTATTGTCACGACTGGCTGCGGCTGGGTTCAGCGCTATGGCGAACCTATTGAGGAAGTTCGGCCGGGAGATGTAGTCTGGTTTCCTCCCGGTGAAAAGCATTGGCATGGAGCCACTCACACAACCGCTATGACTCATATCGCCATCCAGGAGCAGCTCGATGGTAAGGCCGTTGACTGGATGGAAAAAGTTAGTGAAGAACAATACCGCAGACCCTAAATAATTACATCTACAGATTAGTGCTCGCAAGCCCTCTTAACGCTTTACGTGCATCGGTTGTGTGATATGAAAGCGGCACTTGTCCAAAGCGTGGGCGCCAAGTGGGAAGTCAAAGACGTGCCCACTCCAGAGCCTTCAGCCAATCAAGTCTTGATAAAGGTCCATGCGAGTGGGGTATGCCACACAGACGCATTTATCACTGAAGGTAAGCATCCAGCGGCAACAACATTTCCCCGAAGCAGCAGTTTGACGGAAGCATCGCGGTATTCCCGAGGCGCGAAAAATAAGGAGTGAAAACCATGCGAGGCAGTATTCTGTACGGGCCGCGCGAAATACGCTTCGAGGAGCGCAAGGCCCCGAACATCGTCAAGCCGACGGATGCCATCATCAGGAACTCGGCTACATGCGTGTGCGGATCTGACTTGTGGCCATACCGTGGCATCGAATCGTTTGCACAGCCGACCCCAATGGGGCACGAATACTGCGGCACTGTCGAAGAGGTCGGAAGCGCAGTCAAATCCATTAAGCCTGGCCAGTTCGTCATCGGCTCATTCTTTGCATCCGACAACACCTGTCCCAACTGCCAGATCGGTTATCAGTCTTCCTGCCATGTACGTGAGCCCGTCTACGGCGCGCAGGCGCCGTTGCTGCGCGTGCCGCTTGCTGACGGCACCCTTGTCGCAACTCCGGATGTCCCCGCAGAGGACTTAGTCCCGAGCCTCCTGACGCTCTCGGATGTCATGGGGACTGGGTGGTTCGCCGCGGATGCAGCGAACGTTAAACCTGGCTCAACGGTTGCGGTGGTCGGTGACGGAGCAGTCGGGCTGCTGGGTGTGCTCTCCGCGAAGCAGATGGGGGCGAAGCGAATTATGGCGATGAGCCGTCATCCGTCGCGGCAGAATCTCGCCCGAGACTTCGGCGCGACCGAAATCGTGACTGAGCGCGGAGGTGAGGGCGTGGCCCGTATCAAACAGCTGACGAACGGAATCGGCGCTGACTCGGTACTGGAGTGCGTTGGCACTCCTCAGTCGATGATGCAGGCAATAAATTCTACTCGCCCTGGAGGCTACGTGGGTTACGTTGGCGTCCCGCACGGCGTCGCACTCGACGGTGAGCAGCTGTTCTTCTCCCATGTCCATCTGCACGGTGGGCCCGCTCCAGTGCGCCGCTTCCTCCCAAAACTGCTCGACCTTGTATGGAGTAGACCTATCGATCCCGGCAAGGTCTTCGATCTGGTCTTGCCCCTCGACCAAGTCGCCGAGGGCTACCGCGCAATGGACGAGCGCCACGCGATTAAGACACTGCTGCGGCCTTCTAAGTAAGTCCGCACCCTATCAAAAGTTATTTGTGACACCCTGTAGTTTCCAGAGCTCGCAGAGTCAGCTCTTTTGTATGCGAAACTTTCTATGTGAGAATCCCAGTAATCTATGAACTACTGTTTGAATAGGGTCGTATTAAGAATAAAGATGAATATTGCACCTCTTCTATGCAGACACGTTTTTCGAACGGAAAACTTTAAAGCTGACTACTTACTCTAATAGCAAAGAGTCTATTCTTAGAACTATTCTCGGTGCGAGAACTACCGAACCCGTCTTTCAATTGTATACGCCTAATTGGCGAAGATCTTTTCCTCCTGGTTTTCTCGGGGACCATTTCTTACAGTCATATCCCATGGATGACAGCAAATAAGCTACCTCGATAAGCGATGTAGAATTAGCCCTAGATCAAATAGGCTGCAATATTTTCCACCTATGCAATTTCTTTTTGCTTCATTTAATCTACTTTATCCACGATTTCTCCGCTTGTGCCAAGTAGTCTTCAAACAACTTCAAATTCTCATAATCGTCGAACGAACAGAATCTCTGGCACATATACTTTAAAGCTAGGAGAGTTTTGAATCCGCCTATATGCAAGACTCAAATCCCGCCCAGTCCATCACGTTCGGATGCAACCACCTTATCCACAATTTTAAACTCCCTCGTCACTATTATCAGGTTTGTAAATATCAAAATAAACTTTGTCGCCGACCTTGATATTCATATCTTCATATTCTCTCATTGAAAGTTTAACTGTGGGAGATTCCGTTTGGGTTCCTACTCCTCCCCCTAGCCCGGGTATATTTGCCATCATCTTTGGCATATTCTTCATTAGATCTTCAATTGAATTGAATGTGCCTACTCCTGGACCAAAATCACTCTGTGTCTTCTTTTCTTGAGACCTATACTCCTTGTCATCGCTAAACGTGACGTAAACGTAGTGAGATCCTTCTTGGGGCGATTGAATCTTTGCAACGATGTATTCTTTCCTCATTCGGAGATACTTAGTCTGAGTAATTATCACTTATCTATGTATCATATACGTTGTACTGGTAAATTGGTTGGGCCTCTACTAAGAAATCGGGCACTATTTCTGCAAACTATCCTTCATAGCTATCTGTATTCTGTTATAATAAGATTGAACCGCTCCTGGACGATTAGCGATGACGAAAAGAAGTATCAAGTCAGGCTAATGCTCTTTTTGTCTTCTACTGTTTGTTGCTTGTAGGTTTTAGAATTACTCTCATCATCGATCAAATAGATAAGCTTTCATTATTCAAGGTGGCTTGGTCATCCAAAATGCCACGTAACTAGTGTGTACTACGGATCCCCCGACAAGTATTATTACCTCTTTCGCAATTCGTCACATACAGGGTTTTACCTAAGTGAAGTACCAGATAGTCAGGAAACTAGGTTCTGGCGGGTTTGGAAACGTATATGAAGTGCAGGCTAGCGACGGTAACGCCTATGCTATGAAGCTGCTAAGAGATGTTGGTACAATCAACAAGCAAAGGTTTGAAACTGAAATCAAGATACTTGCTCAACTAAACCATCCAAACATCGTAAAGATTATTGAATGGAACCTTGGCGGTGATCCTCCTGATTTTAGCCCATGGTATACCATGGAGTATCTTCGTGGGGGATCCCTTAGAGAGCATATGGACGATAAATTCAAAGATGCTTATGTGTTTCAAAGAAATTGGACCATCAATACCATAATTCTACCCGCATGCCATGCACTTGCACAAGCTCATAGCGCCGGCATATATCACCGAGACTTGAAGCCTGATAATATCATCTATACTAGCAACGACAGGGCGCACATAAAAATAACTGATTGGGGACTTGGTAGAGACATAGGAAGAAAGTCGATTGCTCTTACAGCGTCCCTAGGACAGATAGGAGGCACACCGGGTTACTGTGCACCTGAACAGTGGTTCATGTTTGATGTGGTAAATGGACGGGCAGACATTTACTCTTTAGGAGTCATATTTTATGAAATGATGACAGGAAGGATGCCGTCTATGTATGATCAAAGAGACAGCAGTCTGAAAAGATCAAAAGTTGTACATCCGCCTTCGAGGTATCATCCCACTATTACTAAAGAACTTGACATGTGCATATTGAAGATGCTTGAGTTGGAGGCTGAGAAAAGATACAAGTCAGTATGGCATCTAATCACTGAAATAGAATCATTTCCTGATACTAGATATTACTACTAGAAGCCCAGCCTTGAGTGATCTTTTGTTACCTTTTCCTGCTTTTGATTTCTCATTCGCGTGGACATCTGAATCCAGTTCTATATGTTTAGCAAAAGTGCAGGAGATCCTGTGTCGGGAAATAGAAGGTGTTGTAGTTCAGTTCACTGCAATTTCTTGATCTCTCTCTATGCCTGCAGTCATTTTGTTGTCATATAGGTTATATTTATTTAGTGAAACCTGTAGTTGGTTACTTATTATAATATATCTATGCAATAAGGTTGTGCTCTTTTATTCGCGGCAGTATCTTGTGCAAAATAGCTGCTGGTTCATTTGATTACTGCTCCAATCTGATCTATATCGCTCAGTTGAGCTATATAGAATAAACTTTGAATATTTCATGCACTTTTTAGCTGTTAGACAAAATCCAGGGACGCTCCGGTGCGTATACAAAGCTTTATGGTTTATAGGATGCATGCCCTTAATGCAGATGATAGGAAAGTGTGAGCAGTGTGGATTGACAAATATTGAAGTAAAGCCTACAAAGATTGACAATAATAAGACAAGGACCTTATGTAACCAATGCAGGCCCGAGGACGGAGCATATGCATATTAAGGCTCAGCATAATACACGTTGAGATTCAAAAGCTTTCAACTATAGATCTTTTTATTTTACTTGTAAAATTAGAAGCCTGCCTTTTTTAATTTAGAACCGCAGTTGGGGCATGCTGCCTGATTATGCTTAGTGCCGCAATTTATGCAATAATAGTTCACGCCTTGCTTTCCAGAACCCTGAGCCGATCCAAAAATGCTCCATGCGTTAAGACCCATTTTTCTCATCTGTCTCTGCCTGATGAAGTAGTTAATGCTGAGGAAGACTCCTATTATGGAAATAATATCAAATGGGAATGGAAGGAAAAAAGCAAGGGCAAGGCTTATAGCAATAGATATTGCTATCCACATTAATTGGACTTTAAGAAATCTTTTGACATAAGGATCCAATGAATATCATTGGTTGTACACCCAAAAAAAGGTTTTTGCAGTTTGCTGTTATAAGGGTCACGGCCTAGCCGCGGGGTTTAAGCTATTTGAATACTCGATTCAATTATCGCAACGACGGTATTAAGCTGAATAATGTGATATTCAGCTTACAAGCAAGGAAGCAATTGTTTTTCTTTTTTTGTCGAACTGGATGGTGAGTGATTTGCTTTTGTGATTGTAAATCTGTTGTCTTATGCTCAAATATCTTCCAAATTCGAACCACCCATCTCTGAACGGTTTTTGATGAAGACGACGAATAATATTTGATTAAATGGTTGATTCCTTTCTAAGCATTCGACTATATTATTATTATTATTATTCTTCCCTATATGTCTATGAAAATTGAAGTTTGTAAAATTATTAACCATCAGCTGGACCGATATTCTTTAAAATTCCAAGACCTTCCTGAATAATGGAATTGAAATGAAATTCCTCTTCGTATCCCCTGAAGCCCTAAGCGTTGACCTTGCCTACGTCTTACGGCAGGAGGGCAATGATGTCAGGTTCTACATACAGAGTGTGACGGAAAAAGACGTAGGCGATGGCTTTGTAGATAAGGTCGATTCCTGGGAGGACAATACAGATTGGGCAGACGTAGTTGTTTTTGACGATATTGGATTTGGCAAGGTAGCGGAGAAACTGAGAGCTGAAGGCAAGAAGGTGATAGGAGGAAGCTTATATACAGATAAGCTTGAAAATGAAAGAGAATTCGGCCAGCAGGAGCTTGCAAAGGCGGGTGTCTCCGTGCTTCCAAGCTGGAATTTTTCGAATTTTGATGATGCCATACAATTTGTACATGCAAACTCTGCCAGATATGTCATAAAACCAAGCGGGAAAGCACAGAGCGAAAAAGAGTTGCTATTTGTAGGTCAAGAGGCTGATGGCAATGACGTGATCAATGTCCTTGCGCATTACAAGAAGAATTGGTCAAATAAAATAAAGGCTTTTCAACTGCAGAAGTATTCCTCTGGTGTAGAGGTAGCTGTAGGAGGATTCTTCAATGGAAAAGAATTCATCCGGCCTGTGAATATCAACTTTGAGCACAAGCGATTGTTCCCAGGCAACATTGGCCCCAGCACGGGTGAGATGGGTACTCTGATGCTATGGATACAGAATAGCAGGATTTTTCAACTAACGCTTGAAAAAATCCAACAAAACCTTGCTACCTCAAATTACGCGGGCTATATCGATGTCAATTGCATCGCAAATGGAACTGGCATATATCCTTTAGAGTTCACGTCACGCTTCGGATACCCTACATTATCTATCCACATGGAAGGAGTCACCAGCAAATGGGGTAAATTCCTTCATTCTATCTCATCTGAAGAAAAGGCGGAACTAAAGACAAAAAGCGGATTTCAAGTTGGGGTTGTCATAGCTGTCCCGCCATTTCCATTCAATGATGATAGAACCTTCCGAAAATTCTCTGAAGAAGCTACCATACTTTTTAAGACTCAGAACCTAGACGGAATCCATCTAGGCGAGGTAAAGAGAGAAGGCAACGATTGGCGCGTTGCTGGGAGGTCAGGCTATTCGCTTGTGGTTACAGGTTCCGGTACTACCACTGCCGAGGCAAGCAAGCAGGCGTACCAGAGAGTAGCAAACATCATGATACCAAACATGTTTTATAGGACTGACATTGGAAGCGGATGGGTTCGAGACAGTGATCTCTTGCTTTCATATGGCTATCTACAGTAAATAAAATACAGATACAGACGCGCATGCGCACACACACGCACATGTACACCCGCCGATGCCCAAAACATCACACCACAGCTATGCGCGTACTAAAACGAAAATAAGAAATGCGCATTAATATTGAAGCTAAAAATTAAAAATATTAACCTTAGACAAGCTACGACAGAATGGTGGAAGGTGGTGGTACGCACATATGCTTGATTGAGTCGAGCCAATTTTTTATCTCCTAAGGGTTGGAGAACGTCGATTAGTTTTTTCAAAGAATTCAAAATAAAAGGTAGACTGAATCTTCGCCAACATACGGAACTCACGTCAATTTTTTGAAGCTCTTATCAAAAACTCTCCAAGGCTAAGAGGAGCACCACAGGTTGTGCAACGGTTGCTTGACTGACTCAATATCTCTTTTACGGGGCGCAACGCTTTCATCTTGTACACTGTCGAACTGCATTTGTCACACACAACGCTTACAATCATATGCACTGATAATTCATTTATAGGTTAATAGTGGTATCCTAAAGGAATGTTTACCAGATGTTCAGATAGTATTGGCTACCTTGACAAGCCTGTTAGCAATAAAGCCTAATACTTTTGACTAACATATCTTTTGTATCAGCCACAATAACGGGTAAAGTGGGAAATTCTTTCGACACCTAAGAACAACAGCGATGAGGACAATATTGAAGAGATTTATGAAACCATCATTGTCATCGTCATCAGGATGCCTAAGAGCGAGATAATCTATACAGAGTGGATGGGTATATTCCTATCCTATGATCAGATCCAGTGGTATATGCAAATGCGAGCGGAAAGAAAAAACAAACACACACAAACAAATTGATAGCAAAGGAAGAAGGTAGGGGGCAACGCTTACAACACAACTGCACACAAAGAGTTATTCGGTTTCTAGATACACCTATAGAACCAACTTGAGGATTTGTTTTTTAATCTCTAACCTCAGCTCGAATCATCAAGAATATATTTTTTTACTAGCCCCTGAGGCATCCTAGGATAAAGCCTGCAGCAAAGCTGCCAGTCAGTGGAACTCCAAAGTTCATCATGGTTGGCACCACTTGGCTATCCATTACGGAAGAGGCGTAGCTTGCGCTGCCCAGAGTAAAATCTGTAACAGCCTTGTTTGACACGGATGCGATCCTCTCCCAGTCGACGCTTATCAATCCCTTGTAATTTAGGTATGCCAAACCCGCTAATAAAAGGCCGGCTATGCTAAGTATGATCTTTATTCCCTTTTTCACTGCATAACCTATTAAGAATCCTGAAATGCCGCCTGAGGAAACAGAAGTTAACATGAAACCAATATCGGTTGCCAAATCAGTTTTATATTTTTGGAATTACTGAAAAGATCGAGTGACAAATAGCCAAGACAACTAAGTCTATCATACATGACATATATCATGTGTCGGGAAAAAATATTCCCTTAGCAAATTAGAAAGGTTATAAATAAAAATATTAAAAAAATTATGGAGCCCTATTTGCCCAAGTCACAACAGTAAATGTGCTTACTGCTGAGCCGACTATACCGGCTAAGATAGATCCCAGTATCGCTTGGTTTACAACGATCTCTGGAAGTATACTGCCTAGCCAAGACACCGCATTTGGCACCATTAGATATCCTGCTGAACCTATTGTAAAGCCTATTGCCCAGAAAATAAAAATAGCTAATGCTCTAGACATTCTCCACGCCTCGGTAGGTTGCAGCTTTTGTGATATTCATCATTGTGCAACCTGCATGATATTATTAACTTTGATGGTTAATTTTTCTCGAGCTCAGATTATCCACCGCAGCGCTTATAAAAAATCAATAGTGGCGGCACACTAAATCCGATTCAAAAATCTTCCACTGAATTCAGTATAAATATAATTTAGAGCTAGGTTAAATTTATGAAACATTGAAGTATAAGTTGTATCAGTTATATTCCTACAAAGAAATGATTTTCACAATACTTCCAGAAGATTCACTTAGAAGTATGCTTGAAAGACACGCCTTAGTAGAAGATTCACTGTTCGGTTTGAGAAGAATAACAGCATTTGGTTCCACTGGACGGCGGGGATAGCTATGGAAAAAGGTGTCACTCTTCTTGCTAATGGTGTAAGAAATGATGAGGCTGTCAAGCCATCATGCCCCGAGTGCAGTTCGCATATTATATTTGACGTGTATCATGGTGAATACATATGCCAGTCTTGCGGCTATGTCGTGCTCGAGAAAATCGACTACTGCGGACACGAAAGTCATTCTAACAATTCCGATGAGAGGCTCAAAAACTTGCGTGGCAGCGGGCAAACTAGTTCTCTGCTCATGAACTACGGACTTCAGACCGAAATTAGCATATCCGATAAAGACTATAACGGAAAACCGATCAATTTCGCCAACGCTGAACGCATTGCGTGTGTGCGCAAACTGCACGCTAGACTTAAGGCATCTTCGGAAGAGAGGAGGATTTCTAGGGTGCTTTCGGTTATAGACAAAACATGTTCAAAGTTGCTGCTTCCAAGGTCGCTGTCAGAGACTGCGGCCAAGATATACAGAAGCTATTCTTCTAAAAATAATACGAAGGGCATGTCAGTCAATGGTAATGCTATTGCAGCCGTGTACCTTGCATGCAAGCAATCGTGTATTGCAAGAGGATTAGAAGAGATTGTAGACTCGACCGATTTTTGCAGCAACAAAAGGTCATCTCTTAGAATAGCATTTCGGTGTTACAAGAGGATGACAATGTGCATGACGAATATTATAGAATCGGAAAACATGAGGTGTCAAAGCGAAACTTTTGATCACGTCATACCTTTGGAAAAATACATTGCCAAGATTTCAAATAAGGCTAGAATTGATTGGCGAATTCAAAAATTGGCGTTGGAAATTGCCCGCCAGACTGAGGATAATATACTATTGTCGGGTAAAGATCCAGTTGGAATCGCTTCAGCGTACTTGTATATATCTGCGTGTCTTTGCGGCTATCATCTATATCTCACAGACATTGCCAATTTTTCACAAGTGACGGAAATCACCATTAGGACAAGATGCAAAGAAATCCTCTCTAGCTTCAACCTTGAGGTGCGATTAAGAGCCGCTGCTGGTTGCAGTAGTGTTGCATGCTAGGCCTAGGGAAGATAATCTTTATAATATATTGTGTTCTAGAGCGTTGCAAGTACGTAACTTACTTTGAAGGTAAATGCGAAAGGTACCACAGCTTGAATACCGGAGTGTGTCGGCATTAGAGATGATAAACTACTGCAGTCGAGTTTATATTCTACGAAGGTTGATATTCAATGATCGGGACGATTTTTTTATTGCTTTGAAAAAACGATTGCAAAAGCTTAGGAGAGTAATATTGTAGTTGGATGATTCATTGAACTAAGCAAGACGGGTGATTGGAAGACAAGTATGAATATTGCTATTGCTACGGAAGAGGACTTTGCAAATTCCTGTAGATATTTTTTTAGTTCACTGTAGCGATTTCTGATAGTTACTTCTGTGACGCCCGCTGCAATCGAAAGCTCTTTCTGTGTCTTAGTTTCTCCTGCTTTGAGGCAAGCAATATAGAGCACTGTTGCTGCAATTCCCATTGGGCCTTTCCCTGCAGATATCTGCATTGCAATAACTTGGCGCATAATGTTTATTGCCGTCCTCTTGGTCTTTTCGCTCAGACCTACCTTATTTGCAATGCGGGTTATACACCTTATATGGTCTACAGCAGGAATCTTGGGATCAAATGTGTGCACAAGGAGCCTATAGTCACGAGAAATTTTCTTTCGTGGTACATTGCTCGAAGATGACACTTCATTAAGAGTCCTAGGCGTCTCTAATTCGCGGCAGGCGAGATATACTGAAGCAGCAAGGACGGATGAAACCGTCCTTCCTTTTATCAGGTTAAACCTGGCAGCTTTTCTATAAAAATAAGCTGATTTTTCAACTATTGAATCTGGCAATCCCAAGCTTTCCTTCAAGTGCTCTAGGACCGGCAGCGCCTGCTTCAAACTCCTGTCATTTGCGCTTTGTATTCTAAAGTCCCACACCCTTATTCTGTCAAAGTTGAAACCCGCTTCCTTTGAATCTCTATAGTTTCCTATCGTTGTCAGGAGCCCTTTATTGTATCGAGCGAGTGAAGTTGCGCCACCTATACGGCATTTGCGATAGAAGTCATCGACACTGAATGCCCGCCATTCTTGTATTGACGAACTTTCTAATCTATCAACCACCACACCGCAACGGCTGCAAATAACTTCCCCACACTCATGATCCGTCACCACGACCTCGCTCCTGCATGCGGAGCACACAAGTGGTCCTTGCATTAAGGTACTTTCTTTTAGGTAGGCAGATACCTATAAACCATTATCTCAGGCTTGAAAATGTAATATCTTTAAATAATGACGATACGGAATGACAGGTCTCTTCTAGGATTAGCTTTGATCCGACCTAAGTTGATACCCCGAAAGACCAAAAATTAATCTAAAGAGTATTGGGCTACTCAGTTTTGGCGTCTTCGGACAATCGACATAAAGAATTCTGTCGATCCACTGGCGCAATATGTAGCATAAAAATTGTTGAAATTGGGCTATAATATGCTATTTGAGCAATAATCCTTTCAGGCGGCGGCTATTTAGGGCGGGCTTACCAGAGATGTGGCTCTTCATGATCAGGCAGGTTTTGCTACATAAGGCGCAGACCCTCTTCTACGTTTAGAGAATTTGACACAATAAGGGCTCTGATAGCCATAAATCTGAATCATCAAAACAAACCACTCTTAAAATGGACCGTCATCAAGCCATTTTTCCCGCCGCAACTATAATTTATTGTCCGATTGCATTAAAAAATATATGAAATCTTTTCACTTCTGATCGCTGATGCTCATTAATCTAGAAAGATAAGTAGATATCATAACTTAAATTATACGGATAACAAATATGAATATGACACTGGAGGATTCACTTGGGAATGGCCTCAACGCGGTCGAACCAAAAAATGTAGAATTCGTCCAGTTGAGATATACTGACGTCATCGGTAGGTTTTTGGCTAAGTATGTCGTTAATGATGGAGGAGACCCATCCGATCTCTTACGCAAGGGCATAGCATTGGATGGCTCGTCTGTTACTGGATTCTCAAACATAAACGAATCCGATCTCTTGCTTATTCCTGACGCGTCAACCCTCCGGCTTATGCCATTGGCGAATTACAAGGTCGCCACAGTAATTGCAGATGTCTATGAAGGTTTTGGCAAAGGTAGGCTCGTTAAAGACCCACGGTACGTTCCTCAGGCGTTGGAGGAAGACCTTAGGGACCAAGACCTGACGTGTCAAATCGGCCCCGAGGTAGAGTGCTTTGTTTTTGAAGACATTCATTTAGACAACAACGGAGGAGTTGTAATCCGCTCATCAGAAAGGACCGGAAAGTATCCTATTCGCAGAAAGCATGGCTATGATGCACCTCCATTCCAAGATTCCTTACTTGAGCTACGATTTGAAATTGCTAGGATTCTGAAGAACCATTACTCAATTAAGGTTACCAATCTTAACCATGAAGTTGCAAGCAGCGGTCAGATAGAAATCAATTTTATGCATAGTACAATTACAAACTCAGCAGACAATGTACAAATATACAAAGATGTTGTCCGGAGCTTAGCCAAAAAGTATAGTAAGGTTGCAAATTTTATGCCCAAGCCAATCTTTGACGAGAATAATCCAACGAGCAGCGAAAGCGATAATGGTTCTGGCATGCATGTAAGTGTCAGCTTGTGGTCAGGGGGGCGTAACATTTTTTACGACCAAAATGATTACTACTCAGAGCTAAGTCAGAGCGGGCGATACTTTATTGGAGGACTGCTAAAGCATGCATCTTCATTAGCTGCGTTGGTGGCCCCAACTGTAAATTCATACCATCGATTGGTTCCAGGCTTTGAAGCACCAGTGTATGCCGCATGGTCGGGGGGAAATAGGTCGGCAATTTTGAGGGTACCGGTCAATGACAAGGGCACTGGAAAATCAAAACGAATAGAGTTCAGGGCTCCTGACCCATCTGCAAATCCTTACCTTGCCTTTTCTGCAACAGTTGCTGCTGGACTTGACGGCATCAAAGAAAAGATTGATCCAGGTGATCCGGTTAATGAAGACATTTACAAAATGTCTGATTCCGCACGGAGAGCTTTGGGAATAAAAACGCTTCCTCGCGCGTTGCAAGATTCGATCGACGCGCTAAAAAATGACAAGGGCTTCCTCAAGCCATATTTTTCTAATGAATTGATAGATACCTATGTGGAACTCAAAGGCGAGGAGATAGCATTTGCGAGAGCCTCTAAAGAGCGCCAATTCATCCTTTACTATGACATCTAGTCCTCTGTTGTATTTGATATCTTTGGACTATCTAGATTGATAGAGGTGTATTGTAATGACCCTCTATCATATCTCTCCTTTATTTTCTTTCTAATAGTTTCCACGACAACTTGAATCAGAGGAAGTATGAAGAAAGCTTAACTGATATCGGTCTTGTTATCGATGTCGCTTTCCAAAAAACGCTTTCTTATAGACTAGCAAAGAGAGAAAAAAAGAGAGAGACACATACATATATATACATACATGCAATCCACATTCCGTTTCCATTCCTTTTAGTTTATTGTGATGCAAGAGTAGACCCTCCCAAGCCTAACTTTGCGCGTATAGCCAAAAAGGTTATTGCCTCAAGATTAGAGATAAACTGATGAATTGCAAAATGCTACCAATACAGTCATTTCATTTGGTGTCCTAATTTCTATAGTTGGAGCTTCATTTTATTACGTTTCTGCTACAGACGAACCACAGCCATGGCTCGGGATAGAAGGAAGCAATGTTACGCCAACAATCGCTCAAACGCTTGGTCTGCAGGAACCTGTCGGATTTTTGATTTTTTCTGTAGAACCATCGAGCCCAGCAGAGACGGCTGGATTGAGAGGCGGCGATAGGGTTGTAACTATTGATGGAAGGCCGGTAGTTCTCGGAGGAGACGTAATAATTGCTGTTGATAATATTCAAATTGAAGATGCTCAAGATATAGAGGCTCAGCTGATTCAAAAGTCGGTAGGAGATGTTGTTGAATTTACCGTAATCCGAGGAAGCTTAACAGAACAGATTGAGGTTAGACTCGGTGCGAGATGACTAAACTCTAAACGGGAGCCATCTATTAATGAAGAATTTTTGTTAACCTCTGGTTTCTATAAAATCTTTTTTATAATCAAAAAATTGACTGGAAAACATCGTAGCTTCGCTTGTGCACAGATCAGAAAATGTGGATATCTGTTTGGGAGGAGGAGGAAGAGCAGTGTCGAGCTAATCCCATTGTTGCCTATAACTAATAACGGCTTTTTCAAATAGACCTTCGGGATCCTTTTTTTCTACGATCTGATGCTACCTATAGCTTTTTCCCTGAACGCGAGTTATTAAAAGGTGTGCTTGTATGAAACAAAATAGAACGAGCGAGAAATAGTTTCGGAGTGGCAGTCGACACTAACTAAAAAATCTGCTCAGAAAGCCTGTTGTGGCCCCCCCTGAAAGCAGGTCGCCTCCTATAAAGAGCCCTATTGACGCTGCCATTGTCAACACCCACACGATCTTGTTCCATCCAAAAATCTTCTGGCCGTCGAGGCCCATGAAAGGTATCATGTTAAAGAAGCCAATAAAGCCATTAAACCTCACTCCAACTAGCAGAATAGGGCTTGCAGAGTCAATAGAAGCAAGTATTAGATAGACGCATAGGAAGCCTGTGCCCATCGCTAGGTTAGTGAGAGGTCCTATCAATGAGACCCTGCCGTTGCGAGCCGCACTGAGATTGCCGCTGATCATGACTGCTCCTGGTGCTATGAATTTAAATGGAAAGAATGGAAGAGCCGAGATGGCCGTGACAACTGCACCATATAACAATACTCGAAATTCTGCCCAAGCCCTGTAAAATTGCGCAAGAAATTTGTGTCCTAACTCATGTATAAGGAATGCGC
This sequence comes from Thermoproteota archaeon, assembly GCA_046728425.1. Taxonomy (GTDB): domain Archaea; phylum Thermoproteota; class Nitrososphaeria; order Nitrososphaerales; family Nitrososphaeraceae; genus Nitrososphaera. Next base: position 3,104 of record JBKPEN010000003.1, on the reverse strand, counting down.
TGATAAAGATAGCAAGAAAATCCCATCTAAATTGGAACCTGTACAAGGACATGCCAACTGCTGCTACTAGCGCCGTCGCTATCGCTAAGTGAAGGATTTCAATCTTGGAGAAACGCAGATAAATTGTCTCGTAGAGTGAAGATCTAATGCGCATTTGAAGAGAAGCGCGTTTTCCTTCCATACGCTCTAAAAATTCACGATCTCTCCCCGGTTGTGCAAGGTAATCCTGCAGAAAAAAGCAGTTGTGGTTGGGGGGCAACCGATGAGTAGAGCAGAAGGTCTCTTTGCAGTAGCGGCATCTGAAAGGCAATGATTCACTTATGCCACACAAATCACAATGCATCTAACGCATTCTACTGTACGCATTAACCCCTATTAAACGAAGAGGGTCACTGTTATCAATTGATCGATGTTCTTTCGTTTTTCATCTCTTTTCTAACAAAGAGTCATATTCTCTGTAACCTTCCCTGAGCTTCTCGTCTTAAAATTTTTTTGGAAATGCGGATGGTTTTCTATTATGAAATGAGTCTCAAAAACCCCGGGATTATGGCCATAATATCAAACTCCGTGCATCCTCTCACTTTCTTGTGCTAATTTTTTGGATATAGTCTCGAACAGGATTTGATTCTTGGATATTTTATTTACGCTGCACTCCTCAATTTTGCTTAGAATCGCCAGTTCTTGGATATAGAGATATAACTTATGGACTCCTCTTGACCTCATGTTTAAAATGCTACTCACCCACTATTACATCTGAATGGTGCTCCGCATAATGCCTGTCAGCCTCATCCTTTGTCAGAAATTCCTTTGCGCAATCCTTGCATCGGAACGTTCCAGATTCATACTCAGACATCTGCTTGGAGGGAGATTAAATGAGGTTCATAATATATAGCTATAACCATCTGTTTTATTAGGTCATGGAACTATACCCCATGTGAGCGGAATTGAAAATTGATTACGAACTTCTAAATTTAATCTGCGAGGAAGTTCTTGCAAAGCACAGCTCAATTAGGTGGACAGCAATAGTAAATAAGAACGGTGTCATATTGGCACAGAAGGCTAGAAAGGAAGCAAAGCTTCTACTTTCTGAAGAAGAGAATGAAGAATATGCGGCAACAGCCATCGCTAGACAAAAGACAAGGGGCAAGTTTGAACCCAAGATCGGCAAGATAGTATATTCATTTGGCCGATACGAACTGCTGCACCGCGCTACCATACCAATAAATGAAAACTTTTATCTGTTAATAAGTTTGGAGGTGGAAGAAAAGAATTTCGACTCAATCATAATGGACACGATCTTACCAGTCATAGTCAAAAGTAGAAGCCGCTTTGTCACTACAGATGTTTGAGTGTGGTCTCCCTGTAGGCTTATGTGTGTTCAACTTGCTTATCTGCGAACTAGAGGAGAAAACAAAACAACAAGCCGTGAGAAGTCTAAATTAATATTATAGATCATACAGCCCTACAGGTGTCAGGCACTTTTAATTCGGCGCATAATCTTTGTCCATGTGGTCAATTACCTATCTGACTAACGACCTGTTTATCTGAACTTGCCTTCTTTTCATATCACTCTGTCAAGATATTCTGGGTTATCCTGTAGCGCCTTGTTATATGCCTTATTTGTCAATCTGTCTGCCTCCCTATTCTCTTCCCTAGGTATCCACTTGATCTGGACGTCTTGAAATTTGCTCTTAAGGAGAAGGACCTGTTTGTAAAGAGAAATTATTCTTTTTGCCTTAACCTTGTAATCGCCTGTAAGCTGATTGACTACAAGTTTAGAATCGCTTTTGATCTCTACCTTCGCCGAGCCAAGATCCTTTTCAAGGAGCCACTGTAATGCTCTGACAAGAGCGGTATATTCGGCGACGTTGTTTGTAGAGTCCTTAGAGAAAGGCTTTCCTACGACGCCGTAGTCGCTATAAATGGTTCTGCCTCCACTTTTGACTATAAAAGCATAACATGAGATGCCACCTGGGTTTATCGGCTGACAGAGGCCATCAAAGTAAACTTCTATCAAGAGAAATTATTATTGGCGGCCCACAGATATGTCTGTGTCGACTAACGGGTAGAGGTGGAAGTAGATGGCCTCTTCTCTTCCATATTCAGCTGCCGAATCAGGAGGCTACATTCGAGTTCAAGACTTTTCCCGTTCGCTATCTGAGACCAAGCCCTATTATAGAGGGTATGCGGTTTTGATTTGCTTCTTGCTAATCCGTTATAATTGTCATAAACTTCTACCCTAAGCACCATGAGACATTTACTGGGCTGGTCCAACAGTTTAAGATCAATCAATAAATAGACACGGGACGTGATATTGCCAACATATCTGCTGACAAGCCGTGTGGAAATATGATGAAATAACAATGGATCCATTAGATCCAAAAGGCCTCATAGAAGCAGAGCCAGCTACCGTACTCGCCTTCAATTTCAATATATACATTTTGTAGATTAGTTAGATTAGTTTGCCCAATCACACGAAAAAGCCATTATAGCGAGCTTTCCCTATGATGCGCCCACTTTCCCTATCTCTATATATGCTAGTCGAGTATTTTGGAACATATCCTTCAGGCCTAACAAGATGGGGAGTTCCGTAAATATTTGCCAAAATGTATTCGTAGCGCCAAAGAATGTATCTCTCTTGATCTGTCATAAGCATCTTGATGGGAACAGAGTATTCTGTCCTGCCATCTGCTAATAGGGTATTGTCATGCCAAAGAGGATACTTCAACCATTCAGAATCGACTGAGTTGGGCCTGTTCCTCGTAAAAAGTATAGAGGGCCGATATGCAATTATTACGCTGAAGATAACCATGGAAAGCCCAAGAAAAAAGTTCATGCTAGCACCCATGCTGACAGCTGTTGGGGTGTACAGTGTCCATGTATACTTTACATCTCCAAGCCAAGCCTCCCCAGGCTGGGGCTCAGAATAGTATGGCAGTATCAAAGAGTTGTGTACAAGCACAATCCCTAAGATGCATATAACCGTTGGAACAATTCCTTTCCATATTACCGAGAGAGCTATACAAGAAGCAAACACTATTGCTACTATTTGGATAGCGTTTATGTCTTCCTGGAAGAAGAACTGGAATGTCGAGGGAAAAAGG
>JBKPEN010000192.1:0-7738 GCA_046728425.1 Thermoproteota archaeon | reverse complement strand
CGACCAATATGGCAACGTCACCACTATTGGACGGGGCGGGTCTGACTATACTGCTACGATAATAGCTGTAAGTGTAGGTGCTGAAGAAGTGTGGTTGTGGAGCGATGTTGACGGACTAATGACAGCAGACCCCAAGCTGGTTATGAATGCTAAAGTGCTCAAGGAAGTATCATTTGCTGAAGCGATGGAGATGGCGCTCTTTGGAGCAAAATACATGCACCCCAGAGCTCTTGAGCCAGTCATTGATACCAAGATTCCAATAAGAATCCGCAATACCTTTTATGTTTAGCATACTGGCACTATCATTACACAAAACCCAAGCAAGGAATCGCAGAAAATAGTAAAGTCTGTAAGCGTAATACGTCATACTGCTCTGATTGATGTAAGCGGCGGTAGTATGGTTGGCGCGCCAGGCACCGCAGCCAAGATCTTTGATACCCTTGCCAAGAACCGAATAAACATTATGATGATCTCCCAGAGCCCCTCAGAATCAAGTATTTCTATGCTTGTCAGAAAGACTGACCTTGACAAGGCTATCACTACTTTAGAGCTGAGCCTGCTTGGAAAAGTCATAAAGCAGATAAATGTCAACGATGATGTTGCTGTCATTGCAGTAGTAGGATCAGGCATGCGAGGGATTAAAGGAGTAGCAGCCAAAGTATTTGGTGCTGTGGCAAAACGTGGCATCAACGTCATAATGATAACACAAGGATCCTCTGAGCTCAACTTGGCCTTTGTTGTCAACGACAGCGACTGTGAGCAGGCTGCGCAAGCTTTGCATGAGGAGTTTGAGCTCGCTAAAGACGCTGGAAAAGGATAAATTGGATTTCTCTCGACTCTGATGTGCAAGATATGAGGAGCTCCAAGAAGGGGAAGTTGTATGTTGTTGGAGTAGGGCCTGGTAGCCATGATCATATGACATATAGAGCAAAGCAGGTCATTGAGGAAAGTGAAGTCATTATTGGCTATGATACATACGTTAATCTCGTTGAAGATCTGATAGTGGATAAGGAGGTCTACCGCTACGCTATGACTCAAGAAGTGGATCGAGCAAATCAAGCGATCGACCTTGCAGAAAAGGGCAGGATCGTTTCAGTTGTTTCTTCTGGCGATCCAGGCATTTACGGCATGGTTGGACTAATATATGAAATCTTGGCTCAAAAGGGTTGGAATAGGCATGAAAACAGCATCTATGTAGAGTGTGTTCCAGGCGTATCTTCGCTCAATTCATGCGCTGCCCTTGTAGGCTCCCCTCTGATGACTGACTTTGCAGTTGTCAGCATGAGCGACTTGCTAGTTCCATGGGATATTATAGTCAAGCGCGTCGAAGCCGCAGCCATAGGCGACTATGTAACTGTCATATACAATCCTGCGAGTAAAAAGAGGGTTCATCAGCTGCGAGATACAAGAGACATATTTTTAAAATACAGAAAGCCGGATACGCCAATCGCAATAGTCAAGGGTGCGTATCGAGAAAGCCAGGAGCTGGTTGTGACCACATTAGAGAAGATGCTTGAGCATCAAGACATGTTGGGGATGATAACTACTGTCATCGTGGGCAACTCATCAACATTTAACTATGAAGGGATGATGATAAATCCGCGCGGATACACTTCAAAATATGAATTGATCAAGCACTAGCAGTAATAGTCGCTGCTGTAGACCAAACTGTAATAATAATAGTCATTTTAAACAGAATTATTTTGCCTAATTCTATCTGTTGCCATATGTTTACCGTCTAAACATCGATAATCAAAAGGAAAAAGGGAAGGCGGGGTTTAGATGACTTGCCACGGTCTAGTTGCGAACGTAACTCCAAGGCCAACGCCGATAATTATGCACTGATAGATAATGTTTGAATATGGAATCGGCTTTATTATTGGGTCTCCTGTAACGCTTACCGTCTGGCCTCTTCCAAGACCTGGTCCCACATGCTCTACGTTTAGCTGTGTGTGCACGTGATATGTTCCTGGTTCAAGTGCCCTCACTGTAATTGAGTACGGAATTGTCGCTCCTGGAGCTATATCGAATATGTTACCGGGTGGGTCACGGGCCAAGAACTCCCATCTGTTACCTGCGTTAGATGATTCGCTAAACAGCGATAGCCACGCCCTTAGCGGCCTGTTGACCAAGCTTGTCAGCTGGCCAGTTACAGTCAACTCATCACCTGTGTTCAAAGTCTGATCCGAAAATTGTTCATTATCAATTCTTACGAATCTGCTCTGAAGTTGGGCTTGTACGCCGTGTGCACTTGCTGGGGGTAGAATATATGAGATCAAAGAGACAGCCATGATAGTTGCAAGAGCCATCGTAGCAACTAACGTCTTGCTTTCCATCATATCTTTATTCTAAAGCAAACCAGAAAGAACAAAGATATATATTTTGCTCAGACACGTCAATCGCCGAATCTTTTAGTTTTACCAATGCTAATTAGTAACAGATGTAAAGCTACACTAGTACAAGCATTTGACCACAAAAGAGGAGGAAGAGGGGAATGCAGCTTCAGACAAGCTAGCTCTAAATAATATAGAAGAGATAGGACCGGCCACAGAGAAGCGCCTTAGGCAGGCCGGTTTCAGGTCAATTCGAGATCTTCTAGTAAGAGGTCCTGTGGACATCTCAGAATCTACAGGAATGGAGATGGATCAATCAGTTGAGATCTGCAATAAGGCTAGAGTGACACTTGAAGACTTGGGAATGATCGACAAGAGCTTTGTCACTGCAACGAGCCTCTATAACAAGCGAAAGGATCGAATATCAACAGGCTCCAAAAGCTTTGATGACTTGTTGGGCGGTGGTACCGAAACAAAGGCTGTGACAGAGGTCTATGGAGAATTTGGAACTGGCAAAACTCAGCTTTGCCACACATTATGCCTGATGGTGCAGCAGCCCGCATCTGAAGGGGGACTTGCCGCAAAGGCGATCTATATCGATACCGAGAACACGTTTCGTCCAGAAAGGATAGTCTCTATTGCGCAAGCGCGAGGGTTTGATTCACAAAAGGCTCTTGAAAATATAATTGTCGCTAAGGCGTACAACAGTGCCCATCAGGAGCTTATCACTGATGAAGCTGGTTCTGTAATTGAAGACAACAATGCCAGGCTAATAATTGTTGACTCGGCAGTTGCACACTATCGTGCAGAATTCATTGGCAGGGCAACACTATCTGAGCGACAACAGCGCCTCAACAGGTTCATGCACATATTGGTTAGAATAGCAGATACATACGAGGTAGCTGTAATCGTTACAAACCAGATTCAAGCATCACCTGACGCTTACTTTGGAGACACAGTCAGGCCCGTAGGAGGCCATGTTCTAGCTCATACCAGCACATACAGGATATACCTGAAGCGCTCTGGCAAGAATCGCATTGCAAGGATGGTTGACAGCCCCTACCACGCGGAGCGAGAAATTCTATTTACATTATCAGATAGCGGTATTTCAGATGTCAACGAAGCTAGATAATATTAAATTAAGGGCTATGTCACTGAACTCTCATGCCACATTCGCATGGTAGTAGAGTAAAGGCTCGCTCAATCCTAACAAAGTCCAATGTCGTTAGGGGCGTCTCATACCTACTTTACGATTACAAAGTTGGAGACAAGGTTGTTGTCGATGTCGATCCAAGGGAGCATAGTACAACACCTAACCGGAGATTCCATGGCAAGATAGGCGTCATTGAAGAAGTTGGAAGGCGCACACTAAAAGTCTCGGTAATGATTGGGGACAAGAAAAAGATACTGCAGACTAGGTTCAATCACATCAAGCTGCTTGCAGGTCCTCAGGTGACGTCATCATCATCAGCACCATCAGCATCATCATCAACAACAACAACACTATCAGCAGAAGAAGGGGTCAGAAACAAATGACGGAGATAATGAAGAAAGAAATAGTTACTCTACCCCAGGTAAAGGAAATTCTCGAATCCGTCAAGCCCGATGATATGGATCAGATCCAAAGGTGGACCGCAGATTATGTTAAGAAGTTTGCAAAGCTTGAGTCGCAAAAGGCCCAAACAATGACACATCAGCTAATAGAGCAGTGCGACCTAACAGAGGAAGAAGCAGTTGAAATAGTCAACATCATGCCAACCTCACTTGAAGAGCTGAGAGCATTTACCTTTGGATGGAAGAAGTTAATTCTTACCGACACGCTTGGAAAGATGCTAAATATTCTAAAAGCAGAAGATACTCAAAGTTAAATATTCACTCTCCCGTAATAGGGCTTGAACATTGTCAGGACAACAACCACCACCATCTATACCGCCACCATCTACGGAGGGTGCTACTGCCGCTGGGCACTTTAGTCAAGGAGAGCACGGCCAACCGAGGAAATATGAAGAATACGCATATGTTCTTGACTTTACACCAAGGGGCAAGTCCATAACAGTTAGAGGTAGAGAAGGTGTCATTATTCAGGCTCTAGGAGAAGAACGGCTGACCCTGCTAGAGCTTTTGGGAATCCCAAACACTGCTGTAGAGATAGGCGAGCGGCTTTACATAGGGCGGGAAGGCCGCGAGAAGGTGTCAAGCGTACTTGGTAGGCTAGAATACAATGCTATTTCACAAGCTGCAAAGAATGAGCTAGCAAATATAATCGAAAAAGTAGTGGTCGCCAATGAAAAGCGCTTTGTAAATTACATCAACAATGCACAGCCGATAACACCGAGGATACATGCTCTAGAGCTTATTCCTGGCATAGGTAAGACCTATATGATGACAATAATTAAGGAAAGGGACAAGAAAAAGTTTGAAAACTTTTCAGATCTTCAGACTAGAGTAGGGCTAAGGGATCCTGCCAAACTCATATCCAAGAGAATAATTGAAGAAATAATAGGACAGGCAAGAATGAATCTTTTTGTAAGGAAGTAAATGCCAAGAAACAATATTACTAGAGCACTTGGTCAACATATGCTTGTTGACAGGCGAATCCTAGACAAGATAGTCTCTACTGCCCACATTGGCAAAGAGGAAATTGTTCTTGAGGTAGGGACCGGTGAAGGAATTCTCACTGCAGAACTATGCAAATATGCTAAACAAGTAATTTCATATGAAATAGACATCAAACTATATAGAAAGGCCAAGGAGCAACTCTCTTTGCAGTTTGAGAACTTGGAGCTAATAAACGCCGACCTTTTCAAAACCAATGACTCCCATTTCTTTAATGTCTTTATTTCAAACCTTCCATATTCGCGGAGTAGAGATGCCATTGAATGGTTATCCACACAAGAATTTGGCAGGGCAATACTGATGGTGCAGGAAGAGTTTGCAGATAAGCTCGCCGCAAGGCCAGGTAGCAAGAATTATAGGGCAATATCTGCACTTGCAGCTCATTGCTTTGCTATCGAAAAATTGTTCAAAGTTAGAAGAGAATCATTTGAGCCCACACCCAAAGTACAATCTTTAATCATCAGGATTATTCCCATCAAACTTGTTACAAGGCAGGTGATAAGAAATATTAACCTTCTCTTCTCAAGGCGTAACAAGAAGGCGTCATCTGTTGCTGCCGAGCTAGGCACTATTGTTGATGCGAACTATGGAAACAAAAAGATAGATCAGCTTGAACCAAGGCATCTTATACGAATGGCAGAGTTGATATCATCATCACCAAATGTATGCCCCATCTGACGATACATTTCTCCTTGCCGATTGCATCAGACAATATAACGGCAGGCGGGTTCTTGAGATAGGAGTAGGATCGGGATTTTTGTTAGATATACTTGAAAAGAACTTTGGCTATGTTGCCGGCTCCGATATTGATCTACAGGCGTTACAACATTGTAAGCAGCAGCAGCAGAAGCAGAACACGACAGCGGCATCAGCGAATATCTTACTTGTATGCTGCGATGCCGGATCAGCATTTGGCCTAGGCAAGTTTGACCTTATATTAAGCAACCCGCCATATCTTCCCAACAACGACAACGACAATAACAACAATTTGGATCTTACTGTAAATGGAGGTCCTACGGGGATAGAAGCAACGATCCATTTCATTAATTCAGCCCTGCCCCTTCTAGCAGTAGACGGCAAGCTGCTGGTTGTCATTTCATCATTTGCCAATTCTTCGGCTCTTGATAAGCTGGTTTTGGAGAAAAATATACACAAGAAGGTACTAAAGGAAAAAAAACTATTCTATGAGACGCTCTCTGTTGTAGAGCTGAGTCTTTGAGCACCTTTTTTTATTTTTTCTTTTGCAGCAGGTTGCTGGCCTGAAGAGCTATTTGATCTGCCATCTGAGATGTAGTTGTGGTTCCGCCCAGGTCGTATGTTACATATTTGCCCTCATTGATTACATCTTCAGTAGCCTGAAATATTGCCTTAGAGATTTGCTTCTCTCCAAGGTATTCTATCATCCAAGCACCTGAAAGGATGGTAGCAACAGGATTGACCTTATTCTGACCTGCATACTTGGGCGCGCTGCCGTGTGCCGGCTCAAACATAGCATAATTATCACCATAGTTGCCAGAGTAGACATTGCCAATGGATCCGACATGACCTGAAGCGCATTCCGATATGATGTCCATGAAAAGGTTAGTGCTGAGGAGTACGCTCTTGTTGAACCTTTCAGGGTTTTTGACTAGCTGCTGTGTCATATTATCTATGTAATACTCCTCAACGCGTATGTCCTCAAACTGCTTTCGCATCTTTTCTACAGCAGCCCAGAAAATGCCGTCCGTCTCTTTGAGTATGTTGCGCTTGGTTATTGCATATATGGATTCAAACCCTCTATCCCTGGCAACCTTGAAGCCTGCAGTGACAATTCGCTCACAACCTTTCCTTGTAGTTTTCCGTATGGCTATTGCAGAATCGTCGCTTATCTTAAATTCGATCCCGGCATACAATCCTTCTGTGGCTTCACGTACACATACAAACTCAAGCTGTCTTTCCTGATTCTTGTAGGTCTTGATCGGCCTAATATTGGCGTACAGCTCGAATTTCTGGCGGATACTTACTGCGACGCTACGGGGTGCATTTGGCATTGGTATCGTAGTAGTTGGCCCCTTGAAGCAGGCATCAGACTCTTCGAGTAGCTTCCATACATCTGGAGAAATATAGGAATTGCCTCCATTCTTTTGCCACCAGTCTGAGCCAGCATCGCAGAGGAGTAGTTCAACCTCTGAATTACAAGCCTTCAGAACCTTGATCATTGCATCAACGAGCTCTGGCCCAGTGCCATCACCTCTAATTATCGTTGCAGTTTTTTTGCTAGCCAAACAAAGAGGTGGCCCCTTTTTTCGCTATTTATTCTTATTTACTTGTCAGATCTATACGAGCAACCATCTTGTTGCCTTGAGGGAACGGGGGTGTATCAGAGGGCCTGACTACTTTAGTAAACTCGCCTGCTTCTGAAAAATATGAATACTCTACGTTGTAATTGGTAAGGTTCAGCGTGTGCACTATATCTCTGCCAGTAGAGTTATCCACTACATTAATTGCATTACTCATATTGTAAATGGTCATAAAGTCACCAAGTGTGAACCTGATAGGTCTGATGTATTCGATATGCACTACATTGCCTACTTCGTCGGTGTGAATGGGGCGAATACATTCTTGGCCATTCTGGGTTTGCCTGCCAACGTTATCCGGCAACATCATCTGTTTGCCGTCAACAATTACCTCGATTCGTGGATAAAGCTGGAATGATTCAACGTTGTGAGCCTTAAGGCACACTTGTGTAGGTGCAGGAGGCGGCGCAAAGTTAGGTATGACTACAAGTGAGATAAGTGTCATTGCTCCCA
>JBKPEN010000128.1:0-12634 GCA_046728425.1 Thermoproteota archaeon | reverse complement strand
TGGTGACACCTTCTTCGCCTTGCATAAGCCTATTATGATCAATCAGGACTGGTGATGTCTGGTAAAATTTTATGAGTAAATCATTTAGTTCTGAAAGAAGCTCGCTTTTCCTGTTGCGTGTCTCCCCGATCTGGGGAAACTGACTCTCAACAGCTGCAGTCTTCCTGTTAAGCTCCTCGATAAGCTTTTCGTCGTCAAACATTTTTGCAAAAAGTTCCTCAAACCCTAAATTGGTGTAGCTTCTCTTTTCCAGCTCCGTAGCAAGCACCCTATCTGCGGCGGCTGTCATCTTGCTCGAAACTGAAGTGGCTCTGCCCTCAATTTCTGCAAGCTCCTTCTGTATATCTATGACACGCCTATCGACCCTATAATAAGGTAGAACACGGAACTGGACGCCAAAATATACACTGATGTAAAACTTGTCGGCCTCTTTCGTAAATGTACAGTATAATCGGTGTATGTCTTCTGTAGCTGATTTCAAGACGCCGCTAAACGTCCAATCTTGTAGGGTGTTCCCGAGTTGTTGGAAGAAGTTCTGGACATTCTGTGGATCAAACGTGTCGGCCTGAGTTATTGTACCGTCGCCCAGCATTGCGTTTTCTTGGCGCATTAAAATGGCAGACCTGATGGCCTCAAGAAAAGCCCTGTGCACCTTTTCAGCTGCTGCATTTACCTGCCTGCAAAAGTAGTCGTCTCCCTTAAGCGGTGCCCTCACGATCAAAAGGGTGTATAGCACGGTCTAATATATCCACGTTTAAATGGAATAGACTACAAATTCAAGTAAGATTTGGCTCCTACAGAAGAGCAAAAGAATGAAGGTGGACAGGACAATACCAGCGAGGGCCTCTTTAATATGATAATGAACACGAACAGCAATAGCAGTAAAGAAGCTAATATAGTTGACTCAGAAACCCTTGTCTCACAGACTCAAGACAGGCTATGGCGAGCCCTCAAGCGTCGTTTTCAATATGACGTAACACTTCGGCCTGGCCAAGAATTCCTTCTCAATCATGTCAGCACCAAGATCCCTCTTGTGATAATGTATGCCGACTTGGTGGGGTCAACCAATATGAGCATGACTTTACCAGCTGATAAACTGACCACAATAATCCGAGCTTTCACATATGAAATCTCACAAGTTATTTACAACCACAAAGGGTACGTGCTCAAATACGTTGGAGACGCAGTCATTTCATTCTTTCCGGCTAGCTATAACAAGCTCCTCGCATGCGATAGAGCAGTGCAATGTTCCAAGTCTATGCTTGCTGTGGTAAAGAACGGTATCAATCCAATTCTCAATCAATATGACTATCCTGAGCTAAACGTCAAGATAGGAATGGATGAAGGTGAAAATGTCATTGTGCAGTATGGCCATGATCGAGCCTCCCAGATCGACATTCTTGGATATTGTATGAATATAGCTGCCAAGATAACCTCACTCACAGGCCCTAACAAGATCTCAATTGGACAATATGTTTATGAGATGCTACATCCATCCATCAAGTCAAAATTCAGTGGGGTCAAGTTCAGCGCAGAGGAATGGAGATATACGGATAGGCAGACCGGTCAGCTTTACAGGGTATATTCGATGCGCGGGACCCCTGAGTGAAGATGGATTTCTGTTATACCCATTAAGCGTATCAAAAAAAGAGATCTTTAACGGTATGACTTTTGCTTTCTGCGTCGTGCGCTAGGCCCACCAAATTTCTTGGATTCTGTCTGCCTGCTGTCTCCAGAGAGTAAATGTCTGTCGTATTCTGCTATTTTTTTCCTTATCTCTTCGCGCATGCTCTTTGTGAGAGGATGTTCCTTTGGGTCCTTGCCACCCTTTTCTTGTCCTATGAGGGCTCGTGAAATTGCAACTGCACCTGCAAAAGCCTGTCCCATAAAGCCTCCACCATGGACTTGGACATCGATATCTATCCTGTTGCGCAATTCGCCTATAAGCGTAAGCGGTGTAAGAAGTAGCTCTCTTGCGATTTCAGGACTTACCATCTCCGCCGGCCTGTTGTTCATTCTTACTTTGCCAGTCCCCTTAGCTATCGTGGCGACTGCCTTGCTTGTCTTCCGTTGACCTGGATAAAGTTCTATCTTGTTTATCATTCTCCCTTCCATCCTATCTGCTTGGCAACTTCGGCAATAGAGATATAGTAGGACTCTGGCTTGGTAATCTTAGAGTCTTCAAATGACTCCATCTTGGTACCTTTCATATCTTCAGGAACTCCTGTATACACTCTCAGGTGCTTGAATGCACCTATCCCGCTTGGCTTACGCTTTGGCACCATTCCCCTTACCATTTTAGATAAAATAGTGTCTGGCCTCCGCGGATGGAAAGGGCCGTGAATTGGATTTGTCACCGAATTAATGCCCAAATGTTCTTTGTATGAGTCAATTGTCTTGTAGCGGTTACCTGATAGCATCGCCTTCTCAGCATTGACGATAGCTACCCTCTTACCTTGCAATAGCAATTTGGAGACATGTGAGCACATCCTACCTGCAACGCAGCTAGTTGCATCAACCACTACCGTAGTCTGTTGCAGTTTTTGTCCTGCTTTTTGCTCAGCCAATTATTCTCACTCCTTTGCCATCCGGGTGTTTATTAATCAAATCATCAAAGGTCACAACATTGCCGCCAGATTCTTTGATTTTCCTGGCAGCTGTTTCAGATATTGAAAAAGCACAAACCGTCAACTTGTGTGCAAGACTTCCAGTTCCTAGAATCTTGCCCGGGACGACTACCACCTCGTCTGCTTTAGTTATCTCCGCGAGCCTTCTGACATTAATCTCACGCCAATTGGCTCTGGGACCTCCAAGCTCCCCTTGAAGCGCCCGCCATATTGGCGCCTTGCTTCTCTTAAAGGCATTGCGAAGACTCCAAATTGTATTGTCAACCAAAGTGTGGGCAAACATCTGTAATATGAATTCGTATTCTAAAGTCCCCAAATAAATGTAGTGCCATCTGAACTTATATCTATGATTTCAAGGGTGGAGCGTACATTTAACTCGCTTGTAGATGCTGGAATCAATATAATTTAAAATATTTAGAATACTTTGCAAGCAGTCTTGGAGAGTCGACCCCTTATAAGATAAAAGGCCTTCTTGAGGCAATATCTAGGCATTCTTTGGAACCTTCAACGAGGATATTGACTGTTTGAAATTCTTAACCTTTGCAACAAGCCGCTCGCCTGCTGCCAGCAGTATCTCTTCGGCCGTCAGGGCACCATTTGATTCCAGAACTAGTATTGTCTCATCTACATTCTTGCCATCTTTTACTACTGCAGCAGACGTGGGCTGCCATTTCGCATGGTCTTTGCCAATGCCGAGCCTTGCATATGCTTCAAATTTTAATTTTTGATTTGGCGCAAGAACCACGATTGGAATGTCCCTGCTGACGGGTTTGACCATCTCATCCTCCGACACAAGCTCACCTGAGGTCACAGGTACTGTCTTTTCATTTGCCTCTGCTGCAAGTACCAAGAGAACTCTGCATTTGCTGCAGCCAAGAGTGCTCTTGCAATCACAGTCTTGAGGCATCACGAACCTTCCCGGATCAGTGCGAAGAGGTATTAGCCCAAGCCTATGGGCGACCGCTTCATCATGCATAACAGATGAATTTTCAAGAACCACAACATCATCTATCGCCAGCGTGGAGACTTCACTTATCGCCAGCCTCCTCAGGGAATTGATGTATTGTCTTGGAATATTGCTAAATTTAACAACGATCCTCTCGTTTGATTTTTCAATAATTTCAGCAGATGCAGAAGTCAATACTTTAAACAACTCTCCAAAACAACCTTAAAAATCTACCGAATCTTCTAAAAATTCTGCCTGCTGGCAGGCATATATATTGCGGAAATGGACGATCTTAATAAATGACAGATAAATTCACAGTGGCTCGCCTCGTTTTGGACGGCGACAAATTCGAGCTCCTCGTGAAGCCTGACCCTGCCCTCGAATACAAGATGGGTAAGAGAACGGATGTTTCAAGCGTGCTTGTGTCAGATGAGATTTACTCTGATGCCAACAAGGGCTCAAGGGCATCAAATGAAAAGATGATGAAATGCTTCAAGACGAATGATTCAGCAGATGTGGCCAAGCAGATCCTCGCAAGAGGGGAGCTTAACCTCACTACCGACCAACGTAGGAAGATGGTTGAGGAGAAGAAGAGGCAGATAGTGCAATTCATAAACAGGAGTTTTGTTGATCCCAAAACTCACCTGCCACACCCCATAGTAAGGATAGAAGCGGCAATGGAAGAAGTGAGGGTGCCTATAGATCCATTCAAAAAAGTGGAAGATCAATCCAAGACCATCGTTGATGCGCTACGCAAGACACTACCATTAAAATCAGAGACCGTCAAGCTGACCGTGACAATCCCTCCGCAATTTGCTGTGCAGTCATACAGCGTACTAAAATCTACCGGGGACCTTAGGTCTGAGGAGTGGCTTGCAGATGGGTCGCTCAAGGCTGTACTTGATATGAACGCCAGTATCAGGGGGCAATTTATTGACAGGCTTGGAGCTGTTACAAAGGGTTCTGCTCAAGTAAAGGCAGATTAGAAAGGATCTACACTTAAAAATATAAGTGCGCTATAACCTATCAGCGAAGGGAGAGAAAGAAAATAATGAAAAATGACAATATGCGTTCAGAAGCGTCTTTTGCATTAGTGGTGAGCCTTTGAGCTATGCATGAGGTAAAGAGAAGGTACGTCATCCCTGGAGACAAGATCGTTGAGGGGAATTTTAGGCCACTCGTGAACGTTATTAAGTCAGGCAATGCTCTCATTGCTACGAGAGTCGGAATTGCGGAGACCGGACGAGATGGGGTTAAAGTCATACCCCTATCAGGTGTTTATATCCCACGCGTAAATGACCTTGTGATCGGCAAGGTCATAGACCACTCGTCCCTCTCATGGGAAGTGGATATCAACTCTTGCTTTTCTGCTCATTTGCCTGCCCAAGATGTATTTGGAAGAGACTTTTCACCTGCAAGGGATGATATGACCAAGCATTTTGCAATAGGCGACATGATAACGGCAAGGATTATTGCATTTGATAGGACACGAGACCCAATGCTTACTGTTCAGGATAGAGACCTTGGCAAGATCCCGAGGGGAGAATTACTTAGGATATCTGCGACACGAGTTCCCCGTCTGATAGGCAAGCGTGGTTCTATGATTCAAACAATAGAGCAGGCGACCCAGACTCGAGTGCTAATTGGCCAAAATGGAATTGTTGTCGTGACAGGTAGGTCTCCTGAAGGAGTAAACTTGGCCGCAAGGGCAATCAGGATGGTAGAAGACGAAGCACATACATCAAATCTCACCCAGCGCATAAAAGGACTTTTGAATGTGCCAGACACACCCCCAACGCAAGAAAGAGGTTCCCTGATTGCAGGTTCTCAGAAACCAGCAGAAATTGAATCTACCATTGATGAGGTGGAGGAAGAATTGGAGGTTGAAGGTGAAAAATGACTCAGACAAGAAATTTGATAGATGAAAGTGGCAAGAGAACAGACGGAAGAGGTATTGATGAACTGCGGACCGTTAAAATAACTGTAGGCACAGTGAAAAATGCGGACGGTTCAGCTTTCATTGAATTTGGGAAGAACAGGATACTAGCGGCAGTGTACGGCCCTAGAGAAGTGCACCCTAAGCACATGGCACTTCCTGACAGGTGTGTCCTTCGCTGCCGTTACCATATGTCACCATTTTCCACAGACACTCGCAAGAATCCTGCTCCATCCAGAAGGGAGGTGGAAATCTCTAAGGTAATGCGTGAGGCACTAGAGCCTGCACTGATGCTCCAAGACTATCCTAGAGCAGCAATCGACGTTTTTGTAGAGGTACTTCAATCTGACGGAGGCTCCCGCTGCGCGGGCATAACCGCTGCTTCAGTTGCATTGGCGGATGCCGGGATTAGCATGCATGATTTGGTCGCTTCGTGCGCCGCAGGCAAAGTCAATAACCAGATCGTTTTGGATATTAATGATGAAGAGGATAAGGAAGGTCAGGCAGATATGCCGGTTGCATACATGCCTCGGCTAGAGCAGGTGACGCTCTTGCAACTCGATGGCAGACTTGCACCAGAGCAATTTAACGAATGTCTCGACAAGGCTATTGCAGGGGCCAAGATGGTCTATGAAATCCAAAAGCAGGCATTGATGCAAAAGTACTTTGGCAATGAAACTGAACTAAAGGAGGAAGCACAATGAGCTCGTCAAAGAAATCAACTATAATCGTTGAGCACCTGCGCAAGCAGCAGATGTGGGATGCCTTGTCTAGGGGGAAGAGGCTTGATGGCAGAGACTTTAGCGAAACCAGGCAACTCTTAATTGAGACAGACATTATTAAGAAGGCAAATGGCTCTGCAAGAGTCAAGCTTGGCGATACCGAAGTAATTGCGGGAGTCAAAGTAGAGACAGGCGAGCCTTTTGAAGGGCTTGAGCACAAGGGGGCGTTAATTGTTTCGGCAGAAGTATTGCCTACTGCATCACCATACGTTGAGCCTGGCCCGCCAGACGAGGAGGTAGTTGAGCTAGCAAGGGTAGTCGACAGAGGAGTCAGGGAATCGGAGATGATCGACCTTGAAAAGCTCGTCCTTGTGCCCGGCAAAATAGTATATACAATATTTGTGGATTGCAGCGTACTTAATGCTGACGGTAACCTATTTGACGCAACATCATATGCCACCGTTGCGGCGCTGCTATCATCAAAACTGCCCGTATTCAAAATGCATGATGAAAAAGTAGTAGATAGTGGTGACACACAACCAATGCCTGTGACTAGTATGCCAGTTTCAATTACGGCCGCAAGAATTAGTGATTACGTACTGATTGATCCAAGTGCAGAAGAAGAAGCGTGCATGGACTCACGAATAACGATAACTACTACAGACGAAGACTTTTGTGCAACTCAGAAAGGCCATACAGGGTCATTTACGCCGGACCAGATCAAAAAGGCTGCAGAAGTAGCAACAATTAAAGGAAAGGAAGTACGGTCAAGGTTGAAGGAGTTGCCAGTAAACAATGGCTAAGAAAAAAGGCTCGACAGCGCTAAGTGGACTTGGAGTCAAATTTGGAGCCACAGTACGCAAACGTTATGGAAAGGTCCACCGCACGCTTCATAGGAAGCGTAGATGTCCGTCCTGTGGCTCAATCAGGTTTCGCCGTTTGGCAGCAGGGATATGGCACTGCCCTAAGTGCAACTGCAAGATCGCTTCAGGGGCATATGATATTGAACTTGAAAAGCTGCAAAGCTAGAATCAAGGTATCAGCAACATCCAAGCGTAAAGCGGCTGCCATCTGCCAGGCGCTTGCTCCTGACATTAGGCTCCCGCCATCGAGTGACGCTAGAGCGGAAATCTTTCTAAAAAACTCTGAAGTTATCTTCAAAATTGAGACTAATGATATTGCATCTATGCGCGCAACCATGAATTCTTACTTGAGGCTGGCAGATGCATCTTATAAGTGCCTATCGCTATGATTTTATATGCAGATGATGTGAATAGCTCTGCAATAGCTTATGAGTGAACAGGAACTTCCTCCATGGGTAAGAGAACAAATATCGAGATTACAACAGCTCCAACAGAACCTCCAGGCAATCATGATGCAAAAGCAACAGCTGGAGGTAGAAATGGTAGAGACAGATAGAGCTCTTCAGGAATTAAAAAAAGCCAACCCTGATGATGCAATCTACAAGAACGCGGGTTCTGTTCTCATCAAGGCCAAGAAGGAGGAGGTCCTTAAGGAACTGGAGGAAAAGAAAGAATTGTCAAATACCCGCATTATGGTGCTCGGCAAGCAGGAGACAAGGGTGAAAGAAAATCTTAAGGAAGTTGAAAACAAGATAAACGAAATGATCCGCGGTATGCAGGCTGGGGGCTCCTCACCTGCTGGATCAACTGGCAATGCCGGGCCAAGATCATTGGGATAGTGGTGGTAGTACTGGTTATAACTATGCCTCGCATTATATAATCTTCAACCGTCTATTTCCTTATATGGAAGAGCACTTGCACAAGAATTTATTTTGAAATTAGCCGGAACGTGTAGACATATAGCCAGTGACAGGTGCAGACGACCTTACATACTCTGTTGCAATACTATGTGTATATACATCATCAAATATAGTTATAGAGGGCCTAAAACAGAGTATGCCATGTGCCTGTTAGAATTGTAGTGGACGAGAGGGAAAGGAGCAGCAACATACCTGAGCTGCTGAAAAATGCAGGCGCTGTCATTGACTTTACACAATTAAAGGTAGGTGACTATGTCGTTTCATCTGTAACAGCAGTAGAACGAAAAACTGTGCGTGACCTGATAAGCTCGATCTACGATGGTCGACTCTTTGTACAGTGCTCTGATCTAGTGAGGTACTATCAAAAACCACTATTGGTGGTGCAAGGCAACATTGCTGAGCTTGCTCAAACTCCTGAGGACATGGAGGACCCCGATGATATTAACAAGTTGCATACAGAGCGGATGTCGCTTGCGTACGATGCGCTCATAACAGTCGCAACGGAGTTCAGAATCCCAACCATTCATACGCCTTCTGCAGAACAGACAGCACAGTTGCTAGTCACATTGGTCAACAGAAGCCTACAAGAAGCCAAGGCCACGGGTCCACTATTGAGAAAAATTAAGAAGGAAAATCCGATTCATATACAGCAACTTTCTGTGCTTGCGTCTTTACCGGGAGTAGGAGAAAAACTTGCTATGAGGATGCTAAAGAAATTCCATACTCCAATTAGGGCACTTAATGCCTCTGCAGCAGAGCTTGCCACCATACCAGGCTTTGGTCTTACAAGAGCTGAGCGGGTGCGTAAGGTCCTCAATACATCCAATAATGTCAAACAAGTGGTGCAGAGCACTCTCTTTGACAATCAAGACAAATAAAAGCTCAATAATCTACCAAAAGAGTGGCACAATTCATTCAGATAAGTTTGTATTTTCGCCTTAACCTGTTGCCACACAGCCTGCACTCTTTTGCATTGGGTCCAAACGCCCTGCCACATGCACTACAGTAGGCGATCCACTTTCTTGTATGCGTGATAGCTTTGCTAGCAACAGACTTAACAGGGATCTTCAAAGTGCTTGCAACATTTGCAACTGCGTAGTCATTAGTTACCAACACAATTTCCAGCTGCAGCGCAAGGGCAATTATTGAAATGTCTGCCTCTGAAAGTTTTGCATAGTCTCCGGTCCTCCTTGCCGCTACAACAACTTTTTCAATACTTTTTCCGTCTGAATTTACTATTTGTAGAGTATTGGATTCAAGCAATGCTTCTATGGCCCCGTGTGACTTTTTGATATGCTTTACTTCATCAAAAACTGCCTGCGTAGTGTAGTATCTGCCCGCCGATGAGAGAAATATGACGCCAGTGTAGAATGCGCCTGCGTCAAGTGCATATCTAAAAGCCAAATCTTGAGAATCCAAGCTTTGCCAGCTGCCTCATTCCTTTTTTCTGAAGCCTTAAGAATACGGCGTCGTCAGAAAAGCGTAAGATGTTGATTGGCTCATCTGCGTGAACCTTAAACGTTTCTTGGCCGTCAAGTATCATGTGCGACTCGTGCGTACTACGTAAAAGAATTTCTTTCACCGGGATTACTACTTGTGGCATTCTGTTGACAGATGCAATGGGAGTCAGAATCAGACAGCTCATGCCTTCGTGCAAGACTGGGCCGCCAACCGAAAATGAGTGGCCAGTTGAGCCTGTAGGCGTAGAGACTACGATGCCATCCATCCTCTGCTTTATTTCGTCACCCATCAACATGACGGATAATAGAGGAGTTCTTGTGAGGTTCACTCTTATAATGAGTATGTCGTTTAAGACAGGGGGAAAGAGCTTGCCATTGACAGAAGCCTGGATCCTTATGCGATAATCGTAGAAATACTTGCCTGCAAGTATAGCCTTGACGGCTTCGTCGATTGAGTCTGCGTCGATTTCAGACATGATGCCGCGATGACCTCCGCTATTTATGCTAAAGAGCGGCACCTTTCCCGGTATGGTACGAAAAGCTCGCAAGGTAGTGCCGTCTCCACCTATTGCAAATACAAGGTCAAGCTTAATGTCCTTCAATTCATCAGGCTTGATTGGCGTTGCATCATCAATTATGAAAGGAAGCACAGAGTAGACTTTGATCTTCCTCCTGCTGAGCAGAGTCACGACCTTTATAGCTGCATCGTCGGCTTCCCTATTTCCTATCTTTGTGATTATCGCTACGTTGTGGATGTTCGGTTCCATCTGACGGCTGTGCTATAACAGCAGGCGAGTTCTTAAATGCCTTTACCCTGAGAAAGGGTATAAGTAACAGTTGAAGGTAGTCATTCTTATGACGATGAGTGGATATGCCTACCCCGAAGTTCTATCTGAGACCGAATGGGTTGCGAACAACCTGAATAACCCAAACATCAGAATTTTGGAAGTCGACTATGATCCTGAAAATGCATACAAGGAAGGGCACGTCCCTGGCGCACAGCTTGTATGGTGGAAGCGCGACGTCAACGATCCTATCCGGCGCGATATAATTGACAAGCAGCAGTTTGAGGCCCTTATGAGCAGGATTGGCGCAACACATGACACGGAGCTCATTTTGTATGGCGATTTTAATAATTGGTTTGCCGCTTTTGCATTCTGGGTCTTCCAGTACTATGGCCACAAAAAAATCAAGATAATGAACGGTGGTCGAAAAAAGTGGGAGCTTGAAGGGCGCGAGTACTCAAAGGATGATGCGTCAATTTCGCCAACAAGATACATTGCAAAGCCACCAGAAGAAGGGATACGGGCTTACATGCCTGATATTAGAAGGGCGATTGAAAAAGCAGAACAGACAGTGCTTGTAGATGTACGCTCGCCAAAAGAGTTTTCTGGTGAAATCACCGCCCCACCAGAGTACCCCGCGGAGTCTGCCCAGCGAGGTGGCCATATACCTGGTGCGAAGAATATCCCATGGGCCCAAGCGGTCAGGGAAACGGATGGCACATTCAAGAGTCGTGAAGAGCTAGAGTCGCTCTATGAAGGAAAGGGCGTAACGCCGGATAAGCATGTTATCTGCTACTGCAGAATCGGAGAGCGCTCATCACATAGCTGGTTCGTACTTAAATACCTGCTTGGCTACCCGTCTATTCGTAACTATGATGGCTCGTGGACTGAATGGGGCAACATGATCGGAAATCCGATAGAGAAATAAGTCCTTCTCTTCCTTCTATCTTAGATGCAACAGCAAGGAAACCTGATTAAAAAAGGTCATTTTTACTTCATTTATGATCGTGATCTCAACCTTGTACTTGAAGATAAGACAAAGCGCGGTCTGGAAGTGCGAGAGAATGTCCTTGACGAAAAGGTAGGCGTACAAGCAGACAGGGGCACGATATACGACTTGAACGGCATAGGCCACAAAGTTGGGATCAGGTGGTATTTTCCAAAGTCGAAATATAGGTTAGAGCATGTCATAGAGATTGCAGAACAAATGGAATTGCGGTATAAAGCACTAAGGGAGATGACATGTCCAGATGATGAATAATAGATCGAAATACTTTTAGGAGAAATAAATTTAGATAATCTCAGACATCATGTCTGTCTTACTGAAGGATAGGGTCTGGACGATGCTATCTGAAGTTGCCAAGAGAGGCGTTTATCCACTGCACGGCAATAAGCTGGGCATATACAGAATCCCGCTCGAGGTTACTCAAAAGTCAGAAATACAAAGTATCCTCAACGATCTTAAAAGCTCCGGCTTCAAGATGGACACTCACGCTGACAGGATCTATGTGACCTACAAGTGGACAGAGAAAGGTGTTGATCCAGTCACGGGAAAAGAGCTCTCGGCAGACCTGAATATCACTGTTGAAATCGTTACAGGAGAGGTCGTAGATCTTATTTATCAGATAAGGCAACTGGAATATTTTGGAGACCCCTACTGGATTAAAAACTATCGCTACAAAGCAGACCAAAATGCCAAGATGGTCATTGACACTATTATCCGCAACACCAAGATAGGTGATAAGTATATCGCACACTTACAGAAGGCAGAAAAATTATCACTTGAAGCGGCGATCAAGAAGCTGGAAGAAATTACACCACTGGCGAAGAATCCCAAATCACGAAGTCCAACTGCCCTCGACTCCACCGCAGAAAAGCCATCTAGTTCCAAACCTATTGCTCCGCAAGCAGCTACTGCTGCGACTACTACTCCAGCAGCTGCTGTACCAGCAGCCGTAGGTGCTGTTACTGGTGGTGGCGCCGGCCCAACCACTATATCGCTTACTGGTACAGGAACAAGCTACGACAAAGTAGAAGGCCCAATTGATGCTAACTTCAAAGAGAAAAGACAGGTAGCTGGCACCTATCAAGGAATCAAAGTATGGGGGCCAATTGACCCACCAGGACAATTGGGTATATGGGGTGAAAACGTAGTCAATGACTTTGACATCTGCGTTGCAGACGGAGCATGTATTGAAGCTTGTCCTGTCAATGTATTCGAATGGCTTGAAACGCCTGGCCATCCTGCATCTGACAAAAAGGCTTTCATGATAAGAGAAAAGGATTGTATATTCTGTATTGCATGTGAAAATGTCTGTCCGCCTCAGGCAATCAAGATATTCAAGAAAGGCTAACTACTTCTGGTGCAAGTATCT
>JBKPEN010000134.1:0-20856 GCA_046728425.1 Thermoproteota archaeon | reverse complement strand
GAGTCAGATGGATTCACGCCCAAACCGGAATTCTGGAATAATACACTCATTGGCAAGCTCTTCCCGTTTGAGCCACTGTATTACGTAAGGCTTGGCGCTCAGGGTCCAGCAGAAGTGCAGAAGACTTGGCAGCCCGGACTTGTTGGACTGTATGCACAAAGTGTAAAGTATCCCGCAGATGGCGGGAATGATCAGCCACTACATCTTGTCTATGCTTCTCCAAGCTTTGTGAATCAAGAAGGCATTTTGTTTGGAATATTCATCTACAAGGTAAACCATGATTATAATCCGAATTCCTAACCAGATCTGTGGACTTTAACAGTAGCAAAGACCAAACCAAGATTGTGATATGTCCTATGTGCAATAACGGTGCTCGAGCCAAGTGATAAGAATAGGTCATCATATAACTAGAATTTACTATTATTGTTGTTCTCTTGCATGATGTTTTATTTAAACTCGAGGAAGCAATAGCAGTGAATAAAAAAGAAAATTAAAGAAAAATAGAATGTAATTTCTTTAATTTACATGTCCATGTAGGGATTGGGGCCACCCATTCCACCGCCAGGTGGAGGCGCGCTTTCTTTGGACTTAGATGCAGCAATTACATCATCTATCCTCAAGATCATAGATGCTGCCTCTGTAGCTGAGCTGATTACCTGTTCTTTGACCTTTAGTGGTTCGTAAATATCTTTTGCAGCCATATCAGCGACCTTGCCATTAAGCACATCTACGCCATATTTAGGCTTCCCTAGTGCTGATTTTGCTCTGAGTTGAGTTTGAGTGTCTATAGGATCCATGCCTGCATTTTCAGCCAGAGCTATTGCAATATCTTCTACGCTATCAGCGAATTTTTCTACTGCTAGCTGAGACCTTCCTGAAAGAGAACTTGACCATTCTCTGATCTTTTTGGATATGTAAACTTCTGGCGCTCCTGCACCTACAGTAATGTATGGGTATTCTACTACGTCTTTGACAGCCATTATAGCATCATGGACCGACCTTTCTGCTTCGTCGACAACCCGTTGGGATCCACCCCTTACTAAGATAGAAACAGCCTTGGGATTCTTACATCCTTCAACAAAGACCCATTTGTCAGTCTCTACTTTGCGCTCTTCCACTACTTTGGCATAGCCTAGATCCACCTTGGAAAGTTCGTCAATGTTAGATAGTACTCTACCTTCAGTCGCCTTCGCAAGATTATTCATGTCGCTTTCCTTTACTCTTCTGACAGCTAGTATGCCTTCTTTTGCAAGATAATGCTGCGCCAAATCATCAATTCCCTTCTGACAAAGAAGTACGTTTGCGCCTGAAGCGGATATTTTATCTACCATCGACTTGAGCATACGATTCTCCTCTTCTAAGAACATCTGCATCTGATGTGGGTCAGAGATGCGTATCTCTGCACTCATTTCCGTCTTTTCAATTTCTAATGCTGCATTGAGTAAAGCTATCTTTGCATCCTCAATACGCTTTGGCATTGCTCCGTGTACAACTTCTTTGTCAAGCACAATGCCTTGAATCAGCTTGGTATCTTCTATAGATCCTCCTGCCTTCTTTTCGACCTTTATGTTATCGGCGTCCACTCTTAGATTATTACTATTGTCACTGGCCTTTTGTGCTACAGCTATGACTGCGTCTACTACTATCTTAGATAGAGGTTCTGCGTTCACAGAGACTAGCTTGGAAGCCATGCTTGTACGTGCTATCTTGCCAAGTATTTGCCTGTCTGACGGCTCAATTTTTGTTGACGCATTCTTTAGTATTCCAATAGCTTTTTCAGATGCCATTATATAACCGTCGACTATGACAGTAGGATGAACATCCTTGGCTATCAGTTCTTCGGCCTTGGACAAAAGAGATCCAGCAAGAACAACTGTTGACGTTGTGCCATCTCCCACCTCATTATCTGTAGCCTTGCTAATCTCTACCATCATCTTGGCTGCTGGATGCTGAACGTCTATCTCTTTGAGAATTGTAGCACCGTCATTTGTTATTGTTACATCGCCAATGTTGTTTACAAGCATCTTGTCCATTCCTCTTGGACCAAGGCTTGTGCGTACAATTTCTGCTATTGTCTTTGCTGCAGTGATATTGTTTCTCTGTGCTTGGTTGCCCTTTGTTTCACTAGTGCCCTCTTTTAAAAGGACTATGGGCATAGGTTGTTGTTGCTGTTGTATTGACATAGATCATATCTCACCTTAGATTAGTACCCAAAGATGATCTTTCAGGAGTAATTTAAGATATTCTACCAGCCAGCCCGTCAGATATCAAAAAATCCTATATGACTGTTATATAGCACTGATACCCAATTAGCGTATAGATGTATGTTATAGAATTATAGAGGGAAATATGATATTAAAATAAGAGGCTAGGGACTAGCATCGCTACGCACGCGCCATGTTTGCACAATTTTTCTTTAGACATATATGGTTGTGCAAGGTGGCCTTTGGGCTGTCAAATGCAACAATTGAATGCCCCTGTACCATGGACAAACTGTTTCAGAAGAATTTATCGCTTCTTCTCAATACATATAAAAAAGTAACATAATCAATCTGATTCTCAGCTAAGCTCTACTATTGTCTTGGTCAGGTTTGCAATGATTTCTTTTATTAGCTTGTCGCCTTTTGAAGCAGTAGCCCTCATCGGGTCGCCCCAAACGCCATTGCCAGTGATCTTGGGAAAAGACCCTGGGGCATTAGTGAGGCTAACGTAAGCTGCTGTTGACTTGGTTAGACTCTTAGAATTTGGCCTGGCTCGGTCCATATGGACAAGTTCAGGCGCGATTGCCAATACAAGCGATGTTTCAACTTCACCTGCATGATCAAAGTCCGGTTTCATCATCTGCCAGTAATGCATGACGTGAATATTGACATCTGTAGTAGTAGGTGTCTTGTTCTGTATCTCCTGCGGAATGTACTGAACGGCTCCAGTATTACCGTGATGGCTGTTTAGGATGATTATTTCCTTTATTCTGTTTTCTGCAAGTGAAATACATGTGTCGCATAACATTGTAGACAACGTCGAGTTGCGAAGTGAAATATTGAACATTGGTTTATGCTCAAATGAGACACCATATGAAATCACGGGCAGCACAAAGGCGCCAATTTTTTCGGCTAAGAGCTTTGCAATGTGTTCTGCGATAAGAGAATCAGTCGATACTGGTAGATGAGCACCATGCTGCTCTAGAGAGCCCACAGGTATTATAGCTCGCTTGATCTTTTTGACTGTGATTCTAAAATCATAGTCGGTCATGCCAAATACCGATACTGACATTATGCGATCAGCAGGCTTGTGCCCGTTAACTACCTTTTGTTTTTCCGTTGCCTATTGACTTCTCCTTTTTCTTCTTTATCTTCTTTGAAGTAGACCTTTCCCCAATACACTTCAAGTTTGTTTTCGAGGTAGAGTCTGACTCCCTCAAGAAGGGTTGCCGCTTCAAGTTCCTGGCCCTTCTTCTTGATGGTGTCAAGTGTATCAGAAGTCGATACCTTGAACGATTCTTGATGAATTATTGGACCTTGGTCAAGGTCCTCAGTTACAAAGTGCGCAGTGCATCCTATTATCTTGGCGCCCCGCTCATATGCTTGCACATATGCATATGCTCCAGGAAATGCAGGTAAAAGTGATGGATGTATATTGATTATCCTGTTTGGATAACGCCAAACAAAGTTTGGTGTCAGTATCCGCATATATCTTGCAAGCACTATTACATCAATGTTATATTGCTCAATTAGTTGAAGGATTCTGTTTTCGGCCTCTACTTGGTCTTTATGAACTACTACATGAAAGGGTATTCCTACATCATCTGCAACTGACTTGAGAGTGGAGTCGCTTGCAATGATAACAGAGATATTGGCTCTTATTTGGCCTTGTTTCTTTGCTTGCAGCAGCTTCACAAGACATTGAGGTTCCTTGCTTACAAATATTGCAACGTTTTGGAGTCGGTTAGGCTCTTGATAATGTATTTTTATTTCCATTGATAGCTTTTTGCCAAGTTGTTTTAGACCCAGGTCAAGCTGTTGTCTACCGATTTCCTCTGCAAAGGATGCTTCAAACTGCATCCCAAAGAGGCCACGGAGCACATTCTGGTTTATCTTTTCGATGTTACCGCCACTTTTGAAGATAAAGTTGGTAATATCGGCTACAACGCCTTTCCTATCAGGCCCAACTACAGTTACTTCAATGAGAGTCTTGCCCTTTGGTGAAGGCATGGGAACTCATAGCATATTTAAAATA
Source organism: Thermoproteota archaeon (assembly GCA_046728425.1). Taxonomy (GTDB): domain Archaea; phylum Thermoproteota; class Nitrososphaeria; order Nitrososphaerales; family Nitrososphaeraceae; genus Nitrososphaera. The sequence continues at coordinate 16,620 of JBKPEN010000134.1, read as the reverse complement.
TATTAAATGTTAATATGCGCTGTCAATACTTAAATAATAGGGTTGTTTATTCAAACCGTTGGGTTATAGCGTTAACAATGGTTATAATTTTTGAGGACTCTGAAGTAAATGCAATTTCCTAATAGCTCTCTGGCCCTCTGAGGCATATGATATATGAAGGCACAGCCAAAGCAACAAAAAACATCTCCTACAAAACAAAGAAAAAACTACGACTACAACAAACCTATAGGGAAGTGTATAGTCTGTTACACTCTTTCCGGTTGGCACTGCTACGATTGTGGCAACGACTTTTGCCAGATGCATTTTCAGGACCATAAAGAAAAGAGACTATGCAGGACAATGTGACGCATAGGTTTGGCCGATGCTTTAGTGGCGTGCAATAAGGCTAGGATAGCAAAAGAGAGAGACACAATTGCTAGCATGATCACATAATATGTGTCATATGGTTATTTCTGATATCGGCGGCGGTGTATACATTGAGTTCATAACGAAACGCATACTAACTAAAACCCTTGAATAAGAGATAAGTAGGAAGAGATCTAGTGCTAACCGCGGTGAGTAACCATAAGATTTGCACCCATCTAGCTCAAGCACGTGGGAGTGTTTCAGTCAGCACTAAGGAATGTGAAAAATGCAAAAAAGAGGGGACTAGCTGGGTTGGCCTAAGATTGTGCATGTCGTTTGGTCATGTTGGTTATTGTGATTCATCACCTAGAAGGCATGCGACCCAACATTTTGTTGATACAGGCCATCCTGTAATGGTAGCGTTGCCTAATAAGGCATGGAGATGGTGCTATATTCACGAAGCTTATGGGTAGCGAGAAGAGAGAGAGAGATGGCAGAAAAATGACGCTTCAACAAGATAATAGAGAGGCTGAAGAATTTGCAAGTGATGTTGCAAGGTGCCTAGCAAGCAAAAATAAGTATCTCAGTCCCAAGTATTTGTATGACAAGATAGGTTCACAGCTATTTGAGCAGATATGCCTTCAGCCGGAGTACTATCTTACGAGAATAGAGGCATCAATACTTAACAAGCATGTACCAGTCATTTCAAAGTTGGTGGGCAATAACATTGAGATAATAGAGCTTGGGAGTGGAAGCAGCGACAAGACAGCTATTCTACTTAGCCACTTATCATCACAGAAAAAGAGAATCTACTACTTTCCAATCGATATATCAAGCAGTATACTGATCGAGAGCAAGAGAAAATTGGAATCACAATTTCCAGATGTCCGTATCAATGGAATTAGGTCGGATTATGACACCGGTATTGATAGAGCGGCTACTGAGTGCATGAGTATTGAGAACAGCAGCAACAATAATAATAACATTCCTTACACAAAGCTCGTACTCTTTCTGGGCTCGAGCATCGGTAATTTTGAACTTAAAGAGGCAGGATCTTTACTTCGATCAGTGAGGAAAAAACTCCATACAAACGATTTTCTGCTTATCGGCTTTGACTTACAAAAGGACGAGTCAGTGTTAAATGCAGCATATAATGATAAGGCTGGAATGACAGCCAAATTCAATTTGAATTTGCTAGCAAGGATAAATAGGGAACTTGATGGAAATTTTGAGCTTGGAAAATTTGAACATCGTGCATACTACTGCCGTGAGCGACGTAGAATAGAAATGCATCTAGTTTCAAAAACCGACCAACAGCTGTATATCGGCGCGTTAGGCAGGATTTTTGCCTTCAAAAAGGGTGAGAGTATCCACACAGAAAATTCGTACAAATACAGTTTCGATCAAATTTCTGCCCTTGCTGAGGATTGCGGCTTCACGGTGGAAAAGAATTTCATAGATAAAAAAAGATGGTTTGATCTAGCTCTCCTTTCTCCGTCTTAAAGAACATCTTTGGCGCAGCGGAAACCAGCAAACAGTATCCTTTCATGTGGTTTGAAATAATTTCTATAGGTGTTGCGTATTTGCGATGTCGGTGTTGCAAAGCAGCCTCCTCGCAGCACTTTTTGGTTTATTGTCCACTTGTCAGTGTATTCTGAAAATTTTGACCTAAAGCCTGGATACAGTACATATTCTGATGATGTCCATTCCCAAACATCTCCTATCATTTGGTGGCAGCCATAATAGCTCTTTCCCGCAGGATAAGCCCCCACTTTAGTTGGACCCCATAGGTAGGATTCAAAGAGGTTTGCGTGTCTAGATGTTGGCCTTTGATCGCCCCATGGATATAGCATTTTTCTCTGCAATTCATCATTCCAGCTTGCGGCTTTTTCCCATTCTGGCTCACTTGGAAGTCTTTTGCCAGCCCAGCGTGCATATGCATCTGCTTCATAGTAGCTGACATTGACCACCGGCTCGTCAGGGTCGATTCTCCGCAGGCCACGAAAATCTTTCTTTATCCAAACTTTATCTTGTTCTTGTGTCCAATATAGCGGCGCGTTCCATTGCTGCTCCTTTACCAATTCCCAACCATCGGCTAGCCAGTATCTGTAATCTTCATATCCCCCATCCTCTACGAATTTCATATATTCGCCATTGGTTACGGGGGCCACGTCCATCTTGAAGGGTTGCAAGTATACTTTGTGCTCTGGAAGCTCATTATCGTAGCAAAAGGCATTGCCGTTATATCCAACCTCAAAGATTCCTCCAGGGATATACATCATTTTTGAAGATATTCCTAATATTTCTGATGCCTTTGTTGGCTCATTAATGATTGGTGGCTCGTAGTTATCAGATGGGTCAGGGAAACGCTCAAAATAGTGCTGAAAATCGTATATCATAAGTTCTTGATGCTGCATCTCGTGTTGCATTCCAAGCATAATGTCGTACTGCAACTCACGAGTTATTGTGTTTTCAGAAGATACTGATGTTGAGGTCCTCTCTTTCAAAAATTTGGTTAAATTTTTGTCTATAAATGACCTGTACTCTAGAGTCTGCTTTACCGTAGGCCGTGGGAATTTTCCTCTCTCTTGCTTAGGCAAAATTTTTCCAAACTGCTGGTAGTATGAATTGAGATATTCTAGATTAAAACCACTGCTGCTACTATTGCTTTCTGATTCCAGAGTGGCTCCGTGCTTTTCTAAGATCTTTTGAAAGAACCACGTGACATGTGCAATATGCCAATTGGCTGGGCTGCCAAAAGTGTCAGATTGCATCACAGCATCCTCTATTCTTAACGGCTTGAAAAGCTGCATAGTTTTTTTTCTGACCTCTGTAAATTCCGATAACAACTGAACAGCAGATTCTTGATAGAGTAGTTTTGACACAAAAGAAAAAAGATTTAGGTACTTATAAGCTGTATCTATTCTACTATTCTTCTAATTAGCCTATCAAGTTGATTGGATGAGGTATGGTGATGGTGTGCGGGGGGTGGGATTTGAACCCACGGACCCCTGAGGGACGGGATAACCCATTTATGTGATCTTAAGTCCCGCGTCTCCAATATTGTTAGCCTATTTGGCCAGGCTCTACAACCCCCGCAGGCTTGAGTTGCGTTAATAGGCATGCCTAATTAAATCTTGATCCAGACTCTCCCAATAATTATTATATGGTCTATTGATTCGATTGTTCGTCTAGTTGCCTTGGTAGCTCAGCCTGGTAGAGCGTTACCTTGGTAAGGTTTCGGCGGAATTAAACCGAAATCCGCACAAAGAGGTAGAGGTCCGGGGATCAAAGCCCCGCCAAGGCTTTTCTCTATCATAACCAGCCTAAGGAGTCTACGATACTCCTTTACTTGGTACACGTCTCTGCGGTGGTCTATATCCAGCTTCTGATGCCTTTTTCATAGCTTCTACTGCTTCTTCAGACGTGACCAATGGAGTTGTCTTAACTACCTTGACAGCGCCACCAGCCGAAAAAGCCAAGGAAACTGCTACTGCGCTTACACTGTCAGGCATATTCACAACCAATACTATATCATATTCTCCAAAAGAGAACCAGCCACCATGCAACTTTCCACCGAGCCTTTCAATAGCAGACTTGACCACGTCTATGCGGTTTTCAGGATTTGCTAGAAGCGCAGCAGAGCCTTCAGCTGTATATGTTCCTTGCACCAAATAATACGGCATTATTCGTGTATTTCGAAGGTGTTGTATATAAGAAATCAGGTGTTGGAGCATGGAGGTAATATGTATTCTATTTATGAGACAGTTTTACTCTCTGTTTTAGATGCGACGGTCTGTTTCCCTACATTTTACAATTGACGTGATGAAATTGGTTATTGTTCAAGCTCAAACTGGGGTTTTGTCTTACAACTTCCTCGACAAGCATAGTTTAATGTCGTAGTTACACTGACTGACAAAAATGGACCGGGTGGTAGATTCGAACCCACGACCTCCAAAAAAATTGTCTTAAATTAACCAAATAAAACTTTTATACAATTATACTATGTCTGTTCTGGATCGATTTATCTGACTGTAGAAGGAGAAGATAACTACCATCCTCATAAACTAACCTTAAAGTTTCTTATTCTAGGAATAATCGTCTCGGCAATAATTGCAAACTCTGTAATTCTTTTCTCAGATGTGCATGAGAGACATTCTTTATCTCTTTGGGTAGTAAACATAACTGGAGCCATTGCTTCGAGTCTAGCGATAATTGCAGTATGGCGGCATGGGATTCACGGACTTCATGGCAAATCATATCTTTTTCTTATGTTGGGTCTTATTTCCTGGTTTTCTGCCGAACTTACGCTTATGTATAACTTTTATGTTTTACACATAGAAGAACAGAGGCTAGTTTCTCCTGCAGATGGTTTCTGGTTTGCTGGATATGTATTCTTAGCATCACATTTGTTTACAGTACTGCGATCATTACGAAGTACAATTAAGCTAGGAATTGTGGTTTTGGTCTCAATTGCTACGGTACTATTCGTTATTTATAATGTGTTGAATTTACTGTCATCAGAGTTTCTTATTGATGTGGACTTTGCGGCTTTTGTTGTCACAATTGCATATCCTATTTTAGATCTAGCATTAATTATTCCATCTGCCATAATACTTGTAAGCCTACGCAGAGACTATCAGCATTCTATTCCTTGGTTTCTTTCTTCTCTGTCATTATTAGTTAATGCAATAGCTGATGACGGATATGTTTATGACTTTGTAAATGGAGATTCACAAAATCTCTGGATATGGGATTTATTCTATATTACAGACTTTATAATTATGTCAGGTGCATTATTTTGGTACAATAAATTCCACATCTCAAATGAAATAAGAAAAAATGCAAGGATGGAATAGTAAAGAAGCAAGTTCAGATTTTATACAACAGTTGATTATATGACTTTATTATGATTACCCGTTTCAGCTATATGAGGATCTAGTTTGCTGGTGTCGTTTTAGCTTACGTCGGGTTCTATTCGGTTCGAGACCCTGTGGCAGATCTCTCGACATTGATCTTTTATCCTTGGTTAGCAATCCTTGATATTTTTATGTGAAGAAAAATGAGGGTGAAGAAGATGGTCGCTAGGTAATTCATTAAAAAAGAAAGAATATTCTTCTATCTGATTTGCGAACTATCAGGTCTTTTTTTACACAAAATGAGAATTTTTTGGGCTACCATATTATATGACAATTGATTAACCTTCAAAGCTTTCTTCCCATATCTAAGCTTGGGATATATCCAAGGTATTGTGGAATAATTTGGCAGCGTAAGAGCTATGCTGCAAAAATGTACCGCAATGTACAGCCTTTATAAACAAATGTACAAATTTTATAAAGAAAAGGGACTCTCATTCATTCAGATTGTTATTGATATATTAAAACAAAGCAGCGTTCTACAATTGTTTCTATAGAGTATGCTTATTCTTTCCTGTTTATCTTTTCTAATTATATTGCTCTCTGTTATATTACTCTCTTAACTTCTACACCTAACGCAAAAATATATTCTTACCTATTTGCCCTTGAAGTATATCTATTATTTCAGACCGGACTCCTTGCTGCCTTAGGAAGCTTGCAAATATTTCCTGCAGTATTTCAGCCTCATGCTCCGTTTCCTATTCTAGTTGAGTTCAATGCGATCTTCTTTTTCGACCTCCTTTTTGCCAGCTGTCATAGTTTTGAGTGGTATATTTATTTAGCAAAACAATTAGCAGCTTCCGCCATATAATGTATCTATGCAATAAGATTGTGCTCTTTTATTTTTGGCAATATCTTGCGTAAAATAATCGATTCATGGTCAGCCGCAACTTCAAATGAAACCATCAGAACTGAATAGTCTCCCTTGTTCAACGAGATAGAAGCCCTCTTTACTTTCTCGTATAATGCAAAAGTGTAAATGGTTCTGCCCAGTTTTTCCTCATACTCTTCTCTTGTCTTCATTCTTAGTACTGCATTTATTATATTAGCTTCTATTTCCTCCCTCGATAGTAGTGCTTTGACTCCTCGACTAAATTTTGCCGCTACTATTTTGCCCATCTTGTTTGCTATCGCGGCAAAACGAATAGAGCTATCAAGCTCTAATATTTCATTGCAAATCTTTTCTTCCTGATCCATTGTGTAATAGTCTATAACATATTGGATACATGATTTTAGTATTTTACCAGACTACAAGCTTGCCATAACCAATAATCTTTAAAAATAAAGAACTCAAAAAAGTAATAATTGAATCTGTTGATAATCGCCATTTTAGACCGTTTAATGAGGGGTAGAATTACTGCCATGGGCAATATTGATTATTTCATAGCTTATTACCGATTGTTCAATCTATAACGGATATATCGCTGCGAAGTCTTGGAAAATCTCGAGTAATCGACAGATTCTCCTTTTCCACCCTGCTTAAGAAAGCCAACAGATAAAAGAAATGAGGAAAAAGGCTAGGTAAAGCGTTGTGTGGTCGAATATCATCCACTTATTTAGCTGCTCCTCTGTGAAGTATGTATCATGATACTTATCATAAATGTCTTGGTCAAAGTATCCATTGATGGCTTCTACTTCATCAAAGGCTTCTTCTGCTGCCATTGCGTCAAGCTCGAGACAGATATAGCTCTCAGTTGCGGTTAGCTTAAATTGCTTGGCTCTTGGTCGTTTTGCAATTCTTCTTTGATCTTTCTGGTTTCTTCATCATCTTGGTTCTATATGCCTTCTCCCAATCTGGTTAGATCAAAATGTTGGACTTATTCCATAGAGACGGTTCTTTCTTTTCGTCTGTCTGGGTATGTGTTATCATCTGGATGAATGTTTTTTTTTGCTCATGCGTGTGCTTGCTTACTATGGTACTTCAACAAAAATAGGTTATAGCAGGAGCAAAAAAAGAAAAAGAGGGGATTGTTATCCTATGTTGTAGGTTCTTGTTTTGCTTTGGTTTTATAGCAGTCGGTTAGGGTATTATTATTGGAACACTGGTCCCACTACCCGGTATTGAAGATCCTTGTGCTGTAAACTGCTCAAAGCCTAGATCAAAGCCGACGACTGCACCTCTTGATTCGTCATCACCTGCATTGTTGGTGTTAACTTGTGTAGGGTTGTTAAGCTCTTGATTCTGTCCTAGGGTCCCAGTATTGGAGACATCGCTGGCGCTATCGCTGGCGCTATCGCTGCTGCTTGTGCTAGAGCCTGGATAGGAAGAAGGGGTTGAGCCATCGTTTCCCTTGTACTTTGTCTTGTATGTTGACTCAGAATCTGACGCAGAATCGGAGCTTGCAGCTGATGCTACCTCAGAGTCATCGCCAGAGCCTATTTCTTGGTTTATTGCTCCTGTTTGATCTTGATCTATCGAGTTGGATTGTGCGTTAGTCTCATCCTGAGATGTTGTTTGACCTTGTGTTTCTTCCGTGTTTTCCGTTTCGTCTGTTATGCTGCCTCCGCCACCTGTAGTGCCGCCTGTAATGGTGCTATCAGTTGTGCCACCAGTTTGATCATCCTCTGGGAGGAATTGGTCCAGGACAGCAGTGGGGTCTGGTATACTTTGCGCAAATACTGTTTGTGATGCTCCTGCAGTCATAAGACCCACAAGAGCAAATGTCGCTAGGATAAGAGCTGTTGTTGTTGTTTTTGGTGTCATTGGGTGTGTTAATACACATAATTTATCCATTATAAGGGATTCTTAGCAAACTTAGCCATAAATCAGCAAGAGGCAGCAATTATTACCTATTAAGGGGACAATATTCGAGAGACATACACCAGAGGCTGATATAGGTATTGCTTATTAGGAGAGCCGAGTTTTTCGCCATCTTTGTTGAAAAACAATCAAAGGAATAATAATATAGATCTCTAGAGCGTGGAAGGGGCGTATGGCGCACATGAATGTGTCTTGACGCTGATGATACTTTAGCTTATAGCCTTCAGCTTGTTATTACCTTTTTGTCGTTATTGCTGCTGCGACTACCCGACGAGTTTGGAGGTTGTGAGCGAGGGGAAAAGAACAAAAAATTTGAATTAACGGTTAGTTCTTGAGCTTTAGTTGCAGTTACCATCGACGCACCCATTTTAGCTACTACTGCTTCTGCTTATCTTCATGCCTCTGACCCTATCGCAGCAGCCCTAATGACTCTAGTATGTTGCCCATAATGTAGTCTATGCTAAAGTCACCGCTTATTCTGGGTTCCGTCGCTGCTTCTCCCTCTGGCTCTGCAGCCGTCTGCTCTTGTGATCGTCGATGTTCAATCTCTTGATCCTGGCGCTGCGTCGTTTATTCTACTACTACTGCTGCCTCTGACTCTATCACTTCCTCTTTTATTACTGCTGGCTCACTAGGTTAGCCTAATCCTTCAGCTACGAAATCATTTCTGCTCTTGTCTATCCATTGAAGCTTTATGACTTCTTTGCTCGTGGTGCGTTACATATTTCCAAAAATGCACATCGCATATAGGAAGAGATACAACTTTCCGCGCATGCTTTGGAATGTCTTTTTTGATTGATAGAAACTTCAAGTCATCCAAGGATATGATGTCGGTTGCTTGTTTGTAACAGAACGCGCATGTTTTGTTTACTGTGATATTCTTGTCCATTTCCTTAGTAGTTGCTTTTGCAGCCACTGCTACCACCATCCCATCGAAGATACGGAGTAGGTTATGCTTTAAACTTTTCTTCTCAGGGAACCAGGTTCCTAAAAATCAGAAAGAAGAAAAATAAGGAAGAATTAGAGAGGCCACAGCCGCAATCTTCCATTCAAATGAACACCAAACCTAACCACTGTTAAGAAAGATTGTTTAATTGATCTGTGGATGTTCTCTTCCCTTCTGAAGAAATATGCTTTCCTGCCTCTCCTTACTTTGTTATACTTCTGTAACTAGGAGTAAAGATGGCTGCAAATGAATTCTACGATAAGGTATATTCTCCATCTGTCAACTATTGAGGACCTAAGCTTCAGAAAGGGGGCTGCTGTATAACCAAAGATGGTGTGACTCCTTTTCCAAATGACAACAAGAACAACAAGCGCAAAGGTTTCAGAGTTGTCGCAATAACTTCGATAAGTAAATCCTATACTGTAAAAGAGACCGTTAGGAGCGTGGCAGCTTTGATTCTACCTATCAAGAATGCTGTAACTGACACTGTGAACTACATCAGTATCCTACAGTCAGGCAAATAAGAATAAGGAGAAGAGGAAGAAGGAAGAAGCATGGCAGTCACAAATTTTAACGAGAATAAGAATAACAAGCATCAAAGGGACAGCGTATGTCTGTCATAATTGCCCAGCTGTTATCCATATGCAGAACTTGCTGCTTTTGCACCAGGATATGAGGTCATTAAATGAAAAGTTCTACATGTTTTGAATGTGAACGGCCAGCTTTTTGGTCAGAGTGAAATAATGAGATTCCAATACGAAGTTGAGGTATAAGAAGAAGAGGAAGACGAGGAGGAAGGTCAGAATAATAACAATATCCTCATCGGCAGCAGCAGCAGCAGCAACACGAGCGATGGCTACCCCTAGCTTAGAGGTGAAATAATAGCCTGCAGTGCCTAAGAAGGAGAAACAATTCAAGAAATACCTGTGCTAAACTGCTATTTTCACCTCTATTACAGACGAAACGCTTACATCATACATACTACAAGAAATCCGGAGTGTTGGAGTGGAAGAGCATGACTTTGGAGTTTGAGGAAGCGGTAAAAGTGCTAGAGGAGCACATAGAAATTCTAAAGCAAAACCTGCTTTTTTTGATGGCGGAATGCAAACCTGAAAGGAAGATGACTCAAATCGTTAAAGTCAAGACAGAATTGGATAAAGCTGTACACGAAAGAATGAAGTTAAGTCAGATTTATTGTCGTCATGATAATAGGGTTGCTGTTCCTACTGCTGCTACTGCTGCTAGCCATTATTATAAAAAAAGTTATTTCGATACAAATAAGATCAGTTGACCTATATGTCCCTATAACCTCCATATTTCTCCCACATTTCATCAAATTCCTTTCTATCTTTCTTATCCAAAGCATTACGGAAGGGCTTCCAATCCTCTCTTTTTCTATTGCAAGGGCTATTCTAAAGGAAGGTATTGTTCTACCCATTTAGTTTACAGCCACCAATAGAGCAATCAGAATCATCAGCAGTTCTAATAAAAAAAAGCCACCGACTGTAGCCATAGCAGGCTTAGCTGATGAAGTATCTGAATTGAAATCACAAATTAAAAGTCTAGTCAGTCAGGTGCAGTTAATTCGTCAGGAGCTGCAAAAGTAGTTCAAGTGATATAAATTCGCACCATTCCTGTCAATAGAAGAAAGTCCGAGAGGAACAAAAATAGAGTAGTACTAAAGGTCGTCCTCATCATCATCATTGTGATTAGCGGTCTCTGCCAATATTCTTTTAATCTCCTTAGCGAGACTATAATCTTCAGTAACAGCTGAACACTCAACTGCAAGTCCTACAATTACCTCATATAACGGCATAGGTAACAACATCACTTTACAACGTTCATAAATAGTGATAATAGCTCGAGCTTCTCCAAAAACATTTTTTACTTCATTTACCAGACTAAGAGTTGCAATAGTAAGGCTTCCACTATATTTAGTTCCTACTATGCTACTTACTCCAAAAAATCGTTCTCTAAAAGAATCTCTGAATTTAACAGCAAGAATATTTCCGTTCCAACCTCTTATGGATACTAACAGTATCTTGTCATTTGAGGATAAAATGGCGTCTACCACTTCTTCAGCTTCACTTGCGACGAGCATTAATATATATAACAAATAGATTGAACGTTATAATGAACATTTCTAGAAACTTATCATAGAAATTGCAATGAAAGGAGAAAATTTCAGAAGAATATCCCTGTCTGTATGTATAAACTCCTTTTTATGATGCTATTGCGCTGGCGCTTTCTGCTCATCAAGTACGATACGACCTTTATCATTTCAATTTCTGTAACTAACCTCTTTTTTGTGTGTATCTTCAATATGCATTGCTTCTTGCTTTTAGAATATAGAAGTCAAAGGGGACAAAAAAACTGGCGAGGGAATGCGAACAAAAAGAAAAGGGTGAAATTATACAGCTTGACCACTTCTTGCTACCGCTACTAACTAATACTATTTTCCCATCTCCATAATGTTACATGGCTCTCCTCACTTGGAGACATGTCATCAATTCCTGCTACTATTACACCGTTTAATGGTGCAAGCATACTAGTCGAATTGGTCTGAAAGACTGCTATTACAATGCCTTTACCACCTCCTTCAGAAGCTGAAGGGCTAGGTGGTTGTACAATCTCATAAACTGTGGCAGTTACAGTCTCACCATTTTCTGTCTGAATGGTCTCCTTTCCATAACCAGATGATGTTGCAAACGAGATGATGGCTGTGCCGTTGTGAGTCGTATTGATAGTCTGTGTTGTGTTAGGAAGAGTTAGCATGCCATTTCCGTTGAATGTAAAGATACCATGCGTCTGGTTTATTGGAGTTATGTTTCCAGGTGATGAGCGTTCTTGGTAGATAGGTTGTGGTGATAACTTTATTCCAGAAGATGATGTTGCAGCAGCTGTAGTATTATTGCTACTAGTTATTGTTGCTGTAGTTGTGGCTTGTACCGGAGTAATAGTAGTCATAACCATTGTGATCGATGCAACTATTATTGCTATAATGGAGATGATCGCTGTTGTCGTTGCTATGAGACGGTTGTTATTTTTATTTTTGTTATTTAGATGCTTCATATGTCATTTCCAAGCACGAATACTAAGGCTAAATGCTTTCTCTTACTCTCTGGCTTTTTGTCAGTGAAAAACTGCCACTGCAACGAAATGCTCTGATAGTTATAAACAGGCTAGCAGTGAGGGGAGAGAGGGAGGAGGGAAAGAAAAAAGAAAGGGAGCGTCATGAGTATTATTAGGGAAGTCGGCACACAGCGAAATCCACTTCTCCTTCGTCATTCCTAACAACGTCACAATCCGCAGCATTAGGGGGAACTGTTTCAACTCCTTCGCAATCGGGGTCTTGGACTCCAAACATTTCTTCACCTATTATACAATCCTCCAGAGTCGGATAGCAATGAAGGAACACTGCCGTAAATGGATTACAAAAGGCTACAAATTCTGGCTCTTCTTCAGTAGGTGTTGGAGTTGGTCGTGTTTCTTCTAAAATGTGTTCTACGTCTACGTTAGCTGCTAGATTTGCTCCTAAATTTGCTGCTCCTTGGTCTTGGTCTGTTAGTGGTACTGCTACTTGCGTGTTAGTATCATCATCTTCTTCTTCTTGCGCAAATGCTGATGGTATCACTCCTACTGCTGCAGCAGCAGGTAAAGCACACAAAACAGTAAACATCAATAGAACAAGAGGACCAGTTTTTGCACTGTCATGGATTGTAATAGGTAGTATTTTATCCATAATAAGGGATTCTAAGCAAACTTACCCAATATTTAGCAAGAACTGATAATAATTACCTATTAGCAGGACGTTTCTCAAGAGACAGACACGAGAGGCGAATGCAAATGTTGTTTATATTAAGAGATTGAATGTCATCATGACAATATAACAAACTTGCCGCCTTAACACCAACAGATATTTTATTCGTTTGAATTAGTAAAGTAGTGACGCTCAAAGCTGTTGCTGCAGCTTCTCAAGAACTGCAAGCTTGTGACACACTTCAATGTTTTCCTGCTTAAGAAGAGTAGGGTTGTTTTTGTAGCCATGGCGAACAAGCACGAATTTGCCGCATCACCATTTTTTGTCTTAGCCTGTATCAGCCGAAGCCGCATACTGGGGTCATAGCATAAAAATAAAAAATGTAAAGGGGTTGCGCCCCTTACAGTTGTTGCAGCTTATTAGATTATCTGTCTGGTCCAATGTTATTCCTGCAGCCTCGGTCAGGTGGGCATACGATACCCCGTTGCTAAGAGTCGCTTAGCCTTTATATTCTCCTTCTTTATCTCCAACCAAGCTGTTAGGTCAACGAGCCACAGCACGAAAGCGAGAATGCCGTCAAGAAGTATCATTTTGCTGCTTCTTCGTACTATTATAGTAGCCATAACCACCGCGGCTATTATTAGAGCTGTTTTATAGCAACCATACAAAAGCCTGCTATTAATATTAAGCCACCAACGACAAGCGATATCCTATAACTCCAATTAGCGGGCATCCAAATAGCACCAAATATACCAATAGAGAGCAATATTCCACCAAGTAAAAGTGCACATATGCCTGCGGTTCTAATATTGTCTTTTTTCTTAGTAGTGCTCACGTCTGCTTATTCTCCTTCTTCTCCTTCTTCTTAGCCATCACCACCTACACTCTCACCTACCGCCAAAAAGACCCTCTAATCCCCGTGTGATATTGCCAAGTAGGTCGCCGCCTTGTTGTTGCTGTGCAAAAGCTGATTGGGATTGTAACAAAGCATCATGGTTGGTACTACTAACTGTCAATGGCAAGAACAGCAAACTAATGACAGCAGCGGATGCTACTATGATAGTAGTAGTACTTCTTGCTCTTACATTACGAAGACCAGATGATAATGTCATCGCGAGAAGCATAATGCTGATAATTATAAGGATTTTTATGCTCACCAAAACTATTACTTTGAGAATAAGAACAAAAGTACTGACTAAAGAGTACCTTCAATACCCCTATCATCAGCTTATTCTGCTGCTATTATTGCTGCTTTCTGCTCACCAAATACAAAACCACCTTTAGCATTTCAATTTCTGTAACCCAATGTATCAAAAGAAAAGAAAAGAAGGAGAAGAAGAAGTAAAGTTAAATAAATACAACCCATACTACGGCAATATTATGTCGATAAAAATGCCGTATGTAAGAAAGAAAATATCGGCGGCTTTAATCGTTGGCCTTGTCACTATATCGCAATAGGGGCTATGACTTCACTTTCTGTATTTTCTGAACAACGACAAATGGTAGCAGCAGCCCAATCCATGAATAGTACCATTCCTACTGTCTCTTCCAACAAAAATCTAGAGCATTTGACGTTTCCAGGACAGACTATTGTGCATAGCGGAATAGTATCTAACGAGGCAAATGATCGCAGCTATCTCAACTCAACTAGCAACGTACCTAATGGCGTATCTATTTTGCCACAAAGGGAGGACGCAGCGGCATATACAGGTGTTTTGACATTTACTGCGACAGTGCCTGTCGAAATAGGCTTTGGTCATAGACTCCATGTGGATAATTCTACCCTCTCACAAATTGAAACAATAGACGATTTGCCCATTTTTTCACATAATAACAGAAGTTACCTTGCATCTTCTGTTGTTGCTGCCACATCCGTTATTATTCCTGATTACGGCACGAAGGATCGCCCACCGTACTTTAGCGCATCTATTCCTTTTACAGCAAATTCAGTATGGCTTAGATCACCGAATGGAGAACCATTTACTGTAGTCTATGATGTGGCTTTTGAAGTAGTTAAGCCTCAATTACATCGTGTTGACGTAGTCAATGCGACAAGGTAGCAATGGTATGAATACGCGTTATCAGCTGCCATTGTCGTCTTCTTCATCTAGTTCTGGGAACCAGACAAGACAGTAAAGTTGAGATGAAGATATACTATGTTAAATAATCTATCGTACTTGAGGAAAGAAATATCGTTGACTTTACTCGCATTATCTGCAATTGCACTGCTGCTTCTGGCGTCTACTCCGATGCTACTGCTCTCCAACTTTCTTCTTCAACCAGTACAAGCTCAAACAACCTCTCTAAGTTTTCGAACACCAACACCAGCTAATGGCATGACGCCCACACAACAGGTCGACACGCTAACTTTTGATGCGCAAGGAACTGCTTCTTCTGATTCCCAATCTCCGAATATAGCTAATATAACTAATGGAACAATTCAACTTCAATTAGACCCTAGCAGCAATGGACGAATGTATAATGGCACAATCATAAACGGAACATTTACCAATAGCAGCAGGGGAGGGGATATCAGTTTTACCGCTCAAGCGGGGAATGAAAATTATTTGGTAACTACACCATGTACTTCATCTGATTCCAACAGCATCATCTTAACCAATGGCACTTTAGATCAATACTTTCTAGGTGCGGTCGAATGTTCTTCTTCTCAAGGAGGAGGAGGAGGAAATGCTACTACTAATACTACTACACAGTCTTCTTCTATGACTTGAACCACATAGGACAAAGATGCTGATAATTATAAGGATTTTTGTGCTCACCAAAACGTGACACTCAAAGCTGTTACTGCAACTTCTCAAGAGCCTTTAACACGTCATCTTTCATGTTTTGGGATGGAGCAAGATAATAATTTGTTAATCGATGGAATGGGAGCTATGTTGCAGTCAAAAGTTAAGATAGCCTTATTTGCATCCATCAGGCAATCAACTCGTGTTAACAAGTTTAACTGCTATCATGCTAGCGGCAATCTTGTTTTTAGGGTTTTTTGTCCCGCCATCATTAGCAATGGCTCAACTACAACAGCAGCAACAGCAGCAACAGACTACAACCACGACTACAATGCCTACAGCGCCACCACCTTCATCGTCATTATCCATAACAACAATACCACTACCATTAACACCAGAGGAGCAGGAGCAGCAAAACCGTCTCCAAAATACAATAGCTGCCACAACTAGAGACCTAAATGAAACAGAAAAACGGGTAAGTGGAGTTGTCTTTACTCCAAGATGGTCAGATGTTGCATGGGTTAATGCTAATTCCGTATCTGTACTTGTTGCATACTGTTTCCCTGGAGAATTTGCAGATTCTGGACAAGAGGTATTGGGTGGATTTGGAGTGGAAGTTTTGGAATCTTATGCAGTAGACCTACCTCAAGGGTTTATGGCATGGATGGCAGTAGTAGGAAATGAAGATATAGAAAATAGAAGGTTTCCAGCTGCAGTAGGTGTTATTTGCGCATCAGACCTAAATAATACTGATACAAGAATTTTAACTCCTCAAGAACAGCAGCAGATAAACAACGTAATTTCGCAGTTTACCACCATACAAAATAGTCAGATAACAAACATTGACCAAGTGATTAATGTAATAAATAATGTTACAACTCCTACACAGAATGAGACAGGAGGAGTAACTGAACCAACTTTTAAAGCAGAAATTATTCCAAATGCAACGAGTGGATTTACAGTTCATTGGGTTGAGCTCAAAACAAAGGTAACAGGTGGTACACCACCTTACACTTATCTGTGGGAGTTTATACCACCTGCGCCGATGGGTCTTTATAGCACCTCCTGTCCTTCCGTTCCCCCATTTGGCGAGCTGGATTGCATATTAGTCACGACTTATAGACCTGGCACACACGGAGTTTCTC
>JBKPEN010000290.1:0-9968 GCA_046728425.1 Thermoproteota archaeon | reverse complement strand
CTGACATAAGGCTTAGAGACGAGCCTGCCCCGTACTTTAATTTCAACCTCCGAATCAGCGTAAATGCTGGCAATGAGCAGACCTGATATGAACTGACTTGAAACGCTGCCGTCAATTTGGGCTGTACCTCCCCTTATACCGCCGCCCTTTACTATAATCGGGGGTGTTCCGTTTGCCTTTGTGGAATAGGCTTCAACGCCTAACTGTCGAGGAGCATCTAGTAAGGGCTGCATAGGACGACTGCGCAGGCTTTCATCTCCTGTCAGTACAGTGTAACCAGCTGTCACTAGGCAAGACATAGCGGTTAGTATCCTTATTGTGGTTCCAGAATTCTCTGCATTTATGACGTTCTCAGGTGGATTGAAGCTATCGCTACCTCTTATGTGCACGTCCGTAGCGCCGTATTTTATCTCGGCTCCCAGAGAGCCACAGCCGGCGAGGGTCGCTAAGGTATCGCGAGCCATTAGTATATGTGTTAATGTAGAATGCTGATCGGCAAGCGAGGCAACGGCTATTGCTCGGTGACTGTAGCTCTTGCTAGATGGGCAGCGGACAGTTCCATTTAACCTAGATCTTCTTACTACTATGCTAGTCATTTATGACCTTCACACTTGCTTTCTCGTTGTTTACCTTGGAAGCAATGATCTTTCCATCAAACTTTGAAAATGCACTGATGATCGGTTCAACAGCGTCTTGATATGCTACAGCAGCGATCGATGGACCATTTCCAGATATACTTGCAGAAAGCGCCCCATGCTCCAGCGCAGCCATTACAGGTACATAACTAGATGAAAGGGCAGCAGAGGCAAGCAATCCGTTAAGCTTCATTGCCTTCCAGTATTGGCCAGACTCAGCGAACGAGAAAGCATCGCTGAATAATTCAGACAGGTTCCTAAGCTTGCTTACGTCTCCTCTTTGAGTATTCCTTGGAAGGATAATAATTGCATAAAGGTTATCTGGCGCCCTCTCCTTGCGGATTAGGCGTCTAGCATAGTTGTCGGTGACAGTAAAGCCGCCAAAGTAACATGCGGTAGCGTCGTCGTATGCTCCCGTCAATGAAACTTTGGTTCGAAGCGAAGAAAGGGCAGCCACTTCAAGTATTGCATAATCGTTAACGTCGTCTTCACTTTTGATCTGGCTACATGCAAGTGTAACAGCATTTGATACTGCACTTGAGCTTTTGAGTCCATATCCAATTGGGATTTCAGAGTCGACTCTTATACTTATCATATTGCTTTGGATAATTTGTTTTGGTATCGTCTTTTGAATAATATTTTTTAATAGTCTGTTACTATTCCTGCCTGTAATAAACCTAAGACCATGTCCCTTTTGGAGTTCAACTTCAGCTGTAACTTTGAGTGATATGCCAAGGGCTGATCCCTTTCCGGTGGCTATGGCGTTCACTATTGAAATGGCTCCATGCACTATTGCCATTACCTTCCGTGTTGCAGTCATGTCGGCTCACCAAAGATGCCAAGCAGGTTCTTTTTCATAACATCCCTGGGAGCAGACAATCCAGTCCATATTTCAAATGCCTTCGCACCCTGCTCGATAAGCATTTCATAGCCATATACGACGCTTGCTTGTGCATGCTTAGCATTCTCGATCAGGTCGGTGACTGGAGGACGGTAAACGATGTCGTACACTATACTTCCCTTTTGTATATGCTCATAATCAATTACGCTAGGTTCATTGTTCATCCCGAGTGTTGTCGCATTAACTATTAAATCGCATGTAAGGGAAAAGTCCTGAGCCTTGTCAAGTGGAACTACTTGGCATTTTATCCCATTGGCAGCTGCTAAATTGGCAAGGTCGGTTGCTCTGCTCAAATCACGGTTCGCAATTATAAGCTCATCTATGGCCTTCTGTTCTGCAAGGGCAATGACTACTGCGCGCGCGGCTCCACCAGAGCCGAGCAGGAGGACATGCATACCATGAAAATCAACTCGGCGCTTGTGTAGAGGCTCGACAAAACCATAAACATCTGTGTTATATCCTCTAAATATGCCCTCTATATTGTTAACGGTGTTTACTGCTGCTGCCTTCTTTGCTGTAGGTTCGAACTCGTCAAGGTACCTCATCACTTGTGTCTTATGTGGAGTAGTAACATTAAATCCAGCTATGTTTATGCTGCGCAAGGACTCAATAGACTCCTTTAGCTCAGCCTCCGGAACTCTAAATGCAATATAGGTGCAATTGAGGCCTTTTGCTGCAAAGGCCGCATTTTGGATCGTCGGCGATAGAGAATGATGAATCGGATCCCCTATGATGCAATAAGTCTTGGTTGAAACCTGCATTGTCTGTTGCAATTATTGGCAGCTTTTCACATATATACCGTAGAAGAAATTGCTGAAATCAATTCAGTTGAGATTAGTCCGAATTTATCTTTGAGGAACTTCCAGAATATCGACCTCGCTAAGAAAAAGCAATATGTCACACAACTGCGAACATATGTATTTCAAGATTAACCTTATATAAACAGCGATTAACAACCGCCAAGAAAACGCTAGAGATTACGGTAGATTTCACCCTTTACCAATTCTCATCTTGTCGTACAACTTTTTCATCTGGTGGAGCGTTAATTGTCCTCCTGCTAGTGGTTTCTCTAGGGTTGCATAGGTAAAAGGTGCATTCCCGACTAAAGTGCACAAGAGCCTTGATAGGACCCCTGCCTGCCCCATGGCGAAAAAGATCGGAGACAAGCCTACGGCTGTCTCGTATAAGTCTAGCACCCTCAACGAATCCTCAATGCTTTGTGCTGTTGTCACGATCTTGACATAGTTGCTATACATCCTCATATCTGAAAGAACATCAGCGATAGATTCAACAGGCGGGGTTTTTTCAAAATCGTGCCATGACACAAGAAGAGGACTCTTTTCCCTCTCCAGAAAGTCTGTTAGCTCGTCGTTCTTTTTCAGAGTATCGAGCTCCACATCAAGGAGCATAGGTTCTTGCTCCGCTAGTCTATATAGCCAATGCAAACGATTCTTTTCATTGCTTGCAAACATGCCTCCCTCAGTTCTTGATCTCAGAGTAAAGACTGTTCTATCCTTTATGGGTCTTGCAGCTTGTAGGGCTTCAGGCAAAAGGTCAGGATCTAGAAAGTCAAAACGGATTTCTACATAATCGGCACCATTGCCAAAGGCACGTTCCGCTTCCTTTATAATTGACTGTGCATCTTCGGGCGCTATTGATACGCAGATTCTCGGGGACAAGTTATTGGCTATACACTTAAGTAAAATTAATTGTTTCTTTATCCTACGCCTGCAGGTGGCGAGCTATGTGAGCCGTGATCAATTCTCTTATGGGCTTCAAGAACTTCTGCTGAGTCAAAAACTCTGCCACAAATGCTACAGCGGTGCTGCCTTGGACTTTTGGACCCGGCAGTTGCAGCTGACATGGATATGTTTCACCATCAAGCCTTATTAAAGGTGCGATAAGGATGGCAACGATGTTGTCTTTAGATCCCTAATAGAGCTTCTGCTCAACACTACCTTCTCTCTTTTTACCGAGTCTATTTCAAGCTAAATTAGTATTGTAAGCGTTTGACCCACTAAGAAAAAAATTATCTATCGTATCATATGATGATTAGCAGACATGCAATACCGCACTATCTCTTAGGGTCGATTATTATAATGAGAAGGGATTTTTCTCCAATTTGCCACTAGCGCCTCGTTGCGTATACGAACAGGCTCCCTCTCTATCCTAGATTTGGCGAGTTCAACATATGCTTTTACTAAGTCGATGCCAACATAACGACGGCCCAAGTGATGGGCTACTTTTGTGGTCTGGCCGCTTCCATTGAAAGGATCCAATATTAGATCGCTTTCGTATGAATACAATTTCATGAGGCGATATGGAATTTCTTCAGGGAATGGACAGGGATGATCTATACAGCCAGGCGGCACTGGTGCAATATGCCAAACTGAGTTGGCTATTTCTTTTGTCCATTCTTCATGAGTAGCAGGAAGAATCTCTATCCTTTTTGTCCGGCCGCTGTTGACATCCCCCTTGCGTAATATAAGAATGAATTCATGCATAATATTTGCACGGTAATATTTGGGGTATGGGTGGATGATAAAGGAGCCGTATCGATTTGTACCACCAGTCACTTTATGCCAAATGATCTCTTCATGAAGATTCCATTTTCCAAAGGGCTGAACAAGCCGGGACAGAAGCATGTGAGGTAGAGGTACTATCGTTCCATTCACATCTTCATTTGCTATGACAATGCAGCAGTAGCCGCCTTCCTTCGTTATACGATAGACCTCATTACCAAAGATATCTGTCATCTCATTCACATAATCATTAGTATCCAAGTTAAGCTTGCCCCGGTAATAGGCACCGCTTCCTGATGCATGAATATCATAGTCGATCGCGTTTCTATATGGCGGCGAAGTTACTGTCAATTGAACAGAATTTGCAGGAAGTCTCTGCAGTACGTCCTTACAATTGCCTACATCTATTTGGTTGGTGATTTCTTGTTGAACAAGCATGACTAAATACTATCTGCATGCTCCAGCGATCCGTCCAAAGACCCCATACTTTAAAGTAATAAACAACTGACTAAAAAGAAACTATGTCTTCAGCTTAGAAAAATGAGCTCAAGCAAAGAGAACTCTACCAATTTTTTGCTAGGTACCATTTCGAATCTATGATAAAGGCAAAATGACGGCTAGGAGAATTTGGATCGTTTTCCTCGTCGGCTTCCGTGATCTCCGAAATGTAGGCGAACTGCTTAACGCACATGGAGTGATAGTTTTGTTCAACAGCATTTGTTGATCTCTTCCTAAGGCCTGACTTACTGGTCCTATGTTAACACTACTTTGCAGCATATGTTCTTACTTTCAGGCTGACGATCCAGTAAAAATATGGATCGAGAGGTGATCATAACACGTTGTTAACGACATATAAGGTTCCGATATTAATTGGTCGGATTTCACCTTACTGAGAAAATTCTTGGATCTGTAGGATCCATTTTTGGCGTGACAAAGGTTGGGTTACTTACTTCGAGATTGAATTAAAGCAAGGAAAAGAAAGGAGAAGATGACAGACGAACCCAATAAACTGGAGCCCAAAATCCTAGTTCTAGTTCGTCTTTTCCTTAAACTTCCCCTTAAACTTCCCCTTGTCGTATTCTCGATCCATGTCTCTATCAGAATCTGACATACTATCGGCTGTAGCCTTTGCACCAGCCATAATTTTGTCAGATGCGTACGCTGAGGCCATGGTGCTTTAGATCTATTACATTAAATTATTTAAGAGGTTCCTCACAAGATTCGGTTTAATCTTCCCTCTTCCTTTCAGAAAGGTATAAGCTAATCTCAACTATTGGTCTCGGCTTATCTAATTTATAGTCGCTTATGTAACTAATCGCTAAGACACATCACATATTGTATTTTCGTCCTTGTCGGTTAGAAAGTCTTGAATGCATAAAGAAGAAGCTGTCATCTACCTTCATCCAGAAGTTATTTTTTGTCGACCATTTAATCATCCTTTTTCATATGAACATAACAATAGAACACTCAACATAAACATAAATACTCTAAACGTAGCGAAGTGAGCAAAAAAAGGGACGCTGAAAAAATTGGGGGGCAAATTTACATCATATTGTACATTTGGCAAATATGACATGACAGTATATAGGCATCTTGGAAGCCACTAACTAAGAGGCAGCAATGGAATTTGGACTAAAAGTTGGTGATGTTGGCAATATTAGGACGACTACGTTTTACTGAAGAAGAGATTGCAAACATCATTGATAACCTTGGCTAACTTGGTTGCGATAAATTATCACCATGTCATTCTATTATTAATTCTCATGAGTATTAAGTGCCTCCATCACCAATAGGAAAAGTAGTAGCTTTGAGCTGAAGGAATTTTTTCTATCAAATTGGGATAAACTGACAAGTTATAATTTGGAGAAAAATAATGATATCATTTTTCTACTATGAACTCATTAACTTCCGTCCCAAAGTGGCGGCCAGTAGCTTGTTTGGCATAGCCTAGCACCTCATCACCCACTTTTATTTCAGTCACCGATAACAGCTTACCGTCTTTGGATATCAACCGTATCGTCTCAGCATTTTGCAAAATAACAGTGCCTTCTTCACTATTGATTTCGGCGCGTAGTAGTCTTAGCGGTCGTGTCTCTATCTTTGACCTGCCGACCACAGAACTTCTTGCTATGCCTTCCTCGTTAACAATCAACACTTCACTTCCTGATTCGATCTCTGAAAGATAGCGAGTTCCTCCACCAGGCACCATTGTATAACAATATACTGCGCCAGCATTAACCCTGAATGGCCTGGGCGAAGTAAAAGATGACCCAACTGATTCATTATGTACTAAAAGCATAAAGTTTGATCTGCTCCCGACCAACATGCCTTCTCCCATTCTCATCATCGAGGCAGTGTCTACACAGACTCGCTCGCCAATGCCGACATCTTTTACCTCTATAATCCTAGCTTTCGTAATAAGGAACCTCGGAGTGCTGAGCGCACGTCTCGCTCTGTCTACTTCCTCTTGGCTATCGGTGGATAGGATCACCCCGTCGACTCCTAGTTCTAGGATTGCGAACAATGTTGCAACCTCTTGTGAGCTTTTTGCCGTAGCGAAGACTTTTGTTTTGGATTTGTGTAGTTTCGCGATAATATTTTCAAGTGGGATTATCTTCCAATTTGGTGCTTCAACTATTACAAGTTCTGCTCCTGCCGCTGATGCTCTTTCGATCTCATCGACGTCAGCGTTGCTTGTCACTTTTTTAAAGTATCCAACGCTCTTGCCTGACGACTTGAATGATTTCAATTCGTCGAAACTCGAGCAGATCACGATGTCAGCATCCTCTGACTCGTGTATTGTGCGGAGGCGGCCGCTAGCTACCTTGGGATCAACGTTAACCATCAAGTCGCCTTTCTCCTTTAGTTTTGACAAAAATTCTCCTAGAGAAGACATTGCTACGGTTGGCTTTACAATCAGCTCTTTTGGTTTGAGATCAGTCAAGTTCTTTCAGACCCTCTGTAACATTTCTTTTTTCAATTATTATCTTGCGTAATGCACGTACCATTGCAGGTGGATTCTTATGTTGGAAAATGTTGCGGCCAAACGTCACGCCCTTTGCTCCTGCTGCCATTGCCCCATTGCACATCTCCAAAATTTCTCTGTCAGTAGTGGCCTTGGGTCCGCCCGCAATTACCACTGGGACAGGACAGCTGCTAACAACCCGCTTAAAGGACTCCGGATCCCCTGTGTATACTGCTTTTACAACGTCTGCTCCAGCCTCGGCACCCACTCTTGCGGCATGTGCCACGATCTCTGGGTCATGAGGGTTTTTAATGTTCTCTCCTCTTGGGTACATCATGGCGACCAACGGGAGACTCCATTCGTCACATTTGTCGGACATCATACCTAACTTTTGCAGCATTTCTGGCTCTTCTTTTGAACCAATATTGATATGAACAGAGACCGCATCAGCTCCGAGCCGAATCGCTTCTTCGATACCCCCTATCAGCATCTTTCTGTTTGGGGCTGGACCAATGGACGTACTGGCGGAAAGGTGTACTATCAATCCAATATTCGGCGACCTGGGCATAGTCTTGATGATGCCCTTATTGACGAGGACACATGTGAGCCCAGCAGAGGCGCATTGATAAATCATGGTATGAATGTCTTCTAGCCCCCTAATGGGGCCATTGCTTATACCATGGTCCATTGGAATGCATAGCATTTTGCCGTCATTGAATATCCTTGAAAGCCGGATGTCCCTGCCAAAGACCATATGTGTATTCAGACTTTCTTGCTAACCTACTTATAATTTGTTTTATCGTTTCCTATTGGGGTAGTGCCTCCGAAGTAAAGTAATGGCTATCACGAACCCTACTGCCTTTTCACTCCAATACAGGTGCCCAGGCTCTAATCAAATGATTCCCTGCCAGTTGGCTAGAATTTGCTATTATACAATTATTGACAATTGCTTCAAGACGCAGCAAAGCTTAGCAATACAGCCACTAGATCTAACCATAGAGAGAGAGATATGGTACCATTAAGTATTATAGTTTTCAATAGCCAAATGGATGTATGAAGTTAGGAGGTTTGAGCATCCGCATCTGCAGGAAATGCCGTTCTTTCTATATTTTAGCTGTTTGCAGATAACTACACCAGAGGTATGGAGTCACAGAGGAGGAAAGAGTAATGAACAACCATGATGCAAAAATTGGGTAACTTATTAAGTCTATTCTTAGAGATGCTAAGACCTCAGCTCTTATATATACAGTTAATTAGTCTGATAGCGTAACTTGCTAAAGAAGCACGAACGAAACCCGTTCTGCTATATCTGCAGCCTCTTCTTCACCCCTGAATATCTTCCAGTTCATCTCAAAGCCGATCACACAAAAGAAGAATTAGCCGCTCATCTCTTAATGGCTTACTTTGATGAATGGCGTGAGCAGGAAGCGGCAATTGAGAAAGCCACAAAGACGTCCTCATGGCCTCCATAAGTTTTTTAGAAATAGTCACAGTAGAGTAGCATATGGGCTATGAGTCTGACTCTGACTCATCTGAATTTGCCAAGATGTCAACTAAGAAGCTGGCTATACTGTTTGGCCTGGCATTCTTTGGAGCATTCATGCTAATACAGATGATACAAGGGTTCCCTCTTGCAGAAATACTGTTCAGACATACCATAACTGAGGAGGTTAAGGTATCAATAAAGCAGGCAGATGTATGCGTCATAGAGCCAAGTGACGGACAACCAAAAAGCATTCAAGGATGTGCTTATAACATAAACGACCCGCTAGTTGTGACGTATTACAACGGCTCTACTAATGTAGAATCTCACAGACCCGCTCAATAAGTAAAAAAGTAAGTTATTATGGCTATGCTATTTTCTCATCATATCTAGAACTACTTTCAGATTCTGCGTATCTCCTCTAGTTGCATCGATGGGCGTCTCCATTATTATCGGCAGGCCATGAATCGCTCGGTGGTTGACAAACGCAGTAATACCATCAACGCCTATTGATCCAAGCCCGATATGTTCATGTCGGTCTAGGTTTGAGCCCAGTCGACCTTTTGAATCGTTCAGATGAATCATTTTCAATTCTTTCAGACCGACGACAGCGTTGATTTTTTCAAATATTATATTTACATCCTCCTTTGTGTGTAGATCATAGCCAGAAGCAAAAAGATGACAGGTGTCGATGCAAACCCCGAATTCTTTTGTGCTATCTAGCCTATCAAGGATGAGGCGCACTTCTTCAAGCGTGCTACCAACACTATTCTTCTGTCCCACATTGTTCTCTAGGAGAATGACTACTTCATTTTCAGATTTGCTAGAGGCAGTAGCGGCTCTTAGCGCATCCACCAGCTGATCAATACCGCTTTTCGAGCCTCTGCCCATGTGACTTCCAAGGTGTATCACAAGATGAGAGATCCCAAGCGAATTGCATCTATGCATCTCTTCTGTAAGAGTCTTCACTGACCTCTCATAGAGGCCTCCTGGAGGCCCAGAGAGGTTCGGCAGGTACGGCATGTGTACAACTACTGACTTTTTTTCAATTCCACTTACACAGAGCTTATCTTTGAACGAGTTTATCTCACCTCGTGACAGAGGTTTTGCAGTCCACCCGCGGGGGTTCCGGCTGAATATTTGAAATGCAGTACAGCCTAATTTTTTTGCATTGTCTACAGAATTTGATATCCCTCCTGCAATAGAAACATGAAACCCTACTCTTACACCCATGGTTTCGATATGAAAATAATTTTTCTTACTTTAATTTATCGTAATGGAGTATTTATGGTAGTACAGCTGTATCTTATTGTCGGGTTTGTCTTCTATAAGAATGGCCGGCAGTGACTTGGCAAAATATCCGTTTTTGAATGAAGCTGGCGAATACCTACGAGAATCTAGGTTTGGTTGGGACGAGCTTGACAGGCCGGATATGAAGTATATTATCGACCGAGCCGCCGAC
>JBKPEN010000270.1:0-6460 GCA_046728425.1 Thermoproteota archaeon | reverse complement strand
GAAGCAGGCGAGTATCCGTACTACTGTATGCTGCATCCAAACATGGTTGGGACCGTTAGCGTTGGTAGCTGACTTTTCTTTTTTGTTTAACTATTTTTGTTTAACTAAAAATCTTTCTTCTTCTTCTAAAAATAGGGATATCACTTGCACAAGTCAACCCAGGGCAGTACGACTTTTACTGCATAGTGCATCCGTACACGACAGGAAAGATAGTGGTGCAATAAGAACCAGCCGAGCAATTTGTAAATTTAGCTATTAGAAGGATATCTTGATCAAAGGAATAACAAAGTTGACGGATAGCAGCTTAAGGAATAACTGTAACTTTAGAACTATAAAATTTGAGGGCTATTAAAGAATAGGACAATCTAAACATTACAACCTAACGAACACCGACGATTCTTTATA
Organism: Thermoproteota archaeon; assembly: GCA_046728425.1. GTDB lineage: Archaea > Thermoproteota > Nitrososphaeria > Nitrososphaerales > Nitrososphaeraceae > Nitrososphaera. Next base: position 6,055 of record JBKPEN010000270.1, on the reverse strand, counting down.
TCTACAGGAGCAGTGGTTCATGCGCACCACTGCAGTTTCAACTTCTCTAGAGACAACAAAGAACAATAGAGCTTGACTTGCAGCGTCAAGATATATTCTTGGCGATGATTACGACCCAAGGCAACAATTGATGTGACGGCCTATGTTAGAAAATTCGAAAGTAGCAGAGCAGTCCAAGAGATAAACAACCTCCAGTTGAAGTAAAATCGAGTGTGTAACTCTATCAAAAAAAGATGTTAATAATATTTAGCAAGAATCGACGCAAATAAGCATTAATCTGGTAGAATCGGGAGTCTATGCTCAAGAAGATAATTATGAATAAAGATTAGCCCCTCTTGGAGCAACGATAAATGACATGGAGCAGTTACTTTGGAGCACTGGCTGCGAAATTCCTGCGCACAATACTTATATTAAGTGCATATAACACCGTTATAATATGTCGTTTCTAGAGGTAAAGGGCTTACATACGAGCATTGATGGGAAGGAGATACTTACAGGACTCAACCTTAGCATCAACAAAGGTGAAGTTCATGCCATTATGGGCCCAAATGGGTCCGGGAAAAGCACGCTTGCAAATGCCATTATGGGCCATCCTAAGTATAATATCGACTCTGGTGATATTTTGGTAAGAGGGGAGAGCATCCTTAATCTCTCAACTGATCTGAGAGCAAGAAAGGGTCTTTTTCTTGGCTTTCAATACCCAACAGAGATTTCAGGAGTTGGCTATAGCCACTTTTTAAGAAACGCTTACAATACTCTCAGTAAGTCGCTTGGCGAGGAACAACGAGACCGGGAGGTCTTCATTACAGTTCGTGAATTCCACGAGTACGTCAAAAAGAACCTTGACGCAGTGGGGCTCGATCCTTCGTTTCTAGGCCGTTATCTTAATGAAGGGTTCTCCGGTGGCGAAAAGAAACGATCAGAAGTCATGCAAATGTTGGTTCTCAAACCAAATATCGCGATTCTAGATGAACCGGACTCGGGCCTGGATATCGATTCAGTCAAGTCAGTTGCGGAGGCAATAAACAAATTGATTGATACGGGCGCCGGCGTGCTTGTAATCACTCATTATGCCAGAATTCTTCGATATCTCAAAAAACTTGATTATGTTCATGTAGTGGCAAGAGGCAAGGTTATTAAATCAGGTGGTAAAGAACTGGCAGAAGAACTGGAAGCAAAGGGATACACTTGGCTAGGCATAGAAGAAGACAAGTAAAAATTAGGCCCCACTGAATTTACTTCCATTCAGATGGTTGCAGAAACATCGACGTCAGAAGAAACCCAGGCAGCAACCTTTCTAAACTTCTCATTCTTCAGGGTGGATCCCAAATGGCGCTGGCTAAACGAGATAGGCAAAGAGGAAGCAGCCAAAGAGTTTTCTAGCCTGATTGAGGTTGCTAACACTAAGATAAAGGTGAGGACATACTCTACCCTAGGCCTACGCGAAGATAGCGACTTGATGCTCTGGATGATATCAAACTCTCTAGAAAAGACGCAGGTAATGACATCAAAGATCTATTCAACTGTCCTTGGCAAATACCTACTACCATCACATGTTTTCCTCTCTGCTACAAGAGCGTCTGTTTACTCATCGAAGATTACGCCCGGATTTATGACAGATGAGCAACCCATGAAGTATTGTATCGTCTATCCATTTGTCAAGTCAAGGGAATGGTATCTGCTGCCTTTTGAAGAGCGCAAGAAAATGATGGAAGAGCATATATCGGTGGGACGAAAGTTTCCACAGATTAGGCTCAATACCACTTACTCTTTTGGCCTTGATGATCAAGATTTCATGCTTGCATTTGAAACTATGGATCTGATGGCGTTCCAGGAACTGATAATTCAGTTGCGTGAAACCAAAGTGAGCAAGTATATTATCCGGGATACTCCAATGATTGTCTGCGTTTATAAGGGAGTTGAGGACATCATCAAAAGTCTAGGATAATTATGCAGGCGCTGAAAGAATGGGCTGTCGTCTGCAAGGCTCTTGAAGAGGGCAGACAGGTTCTGATTTTACGCAAGGGCGGTATATTGGAATACCGTCAGGGCTTCAAGGTCAGGCACGACAGATTTTTACTATTTCCAACATACGAGCATCAGTCAAAAGATCATTTGCAGGCCGACTATGCAAATAAGCTTGACGAAGTGCTAAAGGATCAGCCAGGTATTGGAACCAACAGGATTACAAGCTATGCAGAATGCGTAGCAGTCAAAGAAATAACAAACCGTACTACTCTTAGTATGCTTGCAGACTACCATATCTGGAACGAAAGCTATGTAAATGCAAGAATGGATTACAATCCAAGAAAGCCCATGAGTGTAATACTCTTACGTGTTTTCAAACTTGAGCGACCGATATTAATTGAAAACAAGGCTGAATGGACTGGCTGCAGATCATGGATCCCTCTTGACATAGATGTAACCGGCAGACCTATAATGGATGATTTGCAATTCAACACAATAGCATCTGAAATAAAGGGAGTGCTATCTATAGCAGCATGAAATACCGAACTTTAGGTAAGAGTGGTATAAAGGTAAGTGAGATTGGTTTTGGTGCATGGACTATAGGGCTTGACTGGTGGGGAAAAAAGCTTGACGACAATGAAGCAAGTAGAATGCTAAAGCGTGCCTATGATTTGGGTATCAACTTTTTTGAGACTGCAGATATATACGGCAGTGGGAAAAGCGAGAAGATTATAGCGCAAGTATTCAAAGATATGCGCAATGACGTGGTCTATTCTACAAAGTGGGGTTATGACATGTATAGCGCCAAGCAGGTAGGACACAATGAACTGCCACAAAAGCATAACCAAGAATTTTTGCAGTTTGCTATTAGACATAGCCTCGATCGCCTGCAGACCGATTACATAGATGTTTATAGCCTCCACAATCCCAAAATGGACGCAATAAAAGACGACAAGCTATTTGCTTCTATTGATTATATGGTCAAAAAAGGTATGATCAGGAGTCATGGCGTGGCACTTGGACCAGCGATAGGGTGGAAGGACGAAGGCTTGGAAGCTATCGAAAAAAGGAACATTGCATGCCTCCAGACCGTCTACAATATTTTGGAGCAGGATCCTGCGCGAGACTTTATGCAGGCAGCAGAGCGGCGGAATGTAGGCATAATGGTGAGAGTTCCTGATGCGTCTGGGTTACTTACTGGCAAGGTCAATGCGGATACAAAGTTTGACAAGAACGACCATCGCAGTTTTAGAAAGCAAGATTTCATCATTGAAGCAATGCAAAAGATAGAGAATATGAGACCTCTTGCAAGCAGCAAGGGATGGAGCATCACCGAACTCGCAATTAAGTTCATACTCTCTCAAAAGCAAATTTCAGTCATCTTGCCGACAATGGTAAGTATTGAAGAAATAGAACTGTTTGCATCGCTCTCAGATGGCAGATACCTCAATAGCACTGAAATTGCAAAAATGGAGGAAATGTATGAAAAGAATTTTTATGTCGAACCTATTTCTAAATGAGAATGCAAACAGAGGAGCTTCTGCAAGCCCCATATCTTCATAAGTTGGTTGTAAAGGTTGCCATCGAAAGATGACAGCCGTCTATTTAGAGTAGGACAGTGTTGTGGCTGCCGCAACTAGGTACGCTAGACAAAATATTTTACTCGCTCTTTCTTGAACTCTCTTGAGCTGAAGAGTATCTGATAATCCTTTATACCTACTGTTTCTGACATTTCTGCAGCAATCTTTTCAGCCGCTTGCAGCGTCCGAGCATGTACCATACTGAAAAGATTGAACCTCCAATCAGGATAAACTGGCCTCCTGTAGCAATGACTCACCTGTGGAAATGCAGCGAGTCTGAAGCCTACTTCGTCTACTCTATTCTCCGGCACCTGCCAGACCACCATACCATTTGCGACAAAGCCAGCTTCGCGGTGGCGAAGTATTGCTGCAAAGCGCCTCATTATGCCAGTGTTTTCATATTCTATGGCTTTAGCAAATAATTCCGCTGTAGTCACATCTAAACTATTAGCAAGCTCCTTAAAGGGCTCTGGGACTACTGCCAAGTCCTTCTGTAATTCACGGATGAACTCTCTGTCACGTTCATTTAGTTGAACTTTATCTTGGTTTAGATGCTTCACTTTATCGGTAGGCACAATCTTATCGGGGTCTTTATTAACCATATCAAGCCTGACACCGATCTTGTAGAGCTTTAATGTTGGCAAAACTCTATGTTTGATAACCCCTTCAAATGATGCCATTCTGTCAAGGTCTTGCTTCAAATCTGATCCTGGAGGCACTGCAAGCGTGAACCACATATTGTACTCATGATTGCGCTCATAGTTGTGGCTAACCCCCGGGTGCTCATTTACTTTCTCCGCCACATAGTCAAGTTTGTCAGGCCTGACCGCAAACGCAATAAGGGCGCTCTTGTAACCAAGTCGTCTTGTATCAAAAATAGCGTTGATCTGTCGGATGATGCCCATATTTTTCATGAATGCTATCCTACGCATAACGTCTTCCTCCGAGATGTCATGCCTCTTTGCAATCTCTAGATAAGGCCTATCAACAAGAGGAAAGACCCACTGGACCTCGTTTAGAAGTCTTTTATCGACGGCGTCAAGCTGCTGCTGTTGATTTGCTTGCATGCTCGGGCAGTAAAAGTTGTTGTTAATCCGTTAAAAACCTACCTCTGGCAGGCAATAACATAATGCAATTTAGTTTTACTACATATGACATTACGTAAACATAGTTTGAATGATAACCCTGTTGAGATATAAGTTCATAGGAAAATGTCTTTGTTTGGTATAAAAATAATCATTCTTATGTCTTAAAGGTGTTAATTTGTAAAAGGTATACCTGAACGTTCTTGTCGAGGCCTTCTTTATAAAATAAAATCCTTTTCTTCTCAGGATTCCAATGGAATGTAAATTTATACCAGCAATCATGACGCCCCCTTTGGATTGCCATATTTTTCATAGTAGACAAGTTCATTTAGAGGCATACGGTTCTTTCTCTTACCAGAGATCTGTTTGGCAGAAAATCCAAAACCTACAATAAGCGTTGGATTTAGATCTTCTGGAATACCAAAATCACTACGCAATTTTTCATCTTGTACCCCGGTGAATAAACATGAGACTACACCGTAATTCCAAGCAGCTAATTGCATGTCTTGAACCACTCTTCCAGCATCAATCATGTGGAATTTGTGTCTAGGGTTTGTTAGTACAATTACTGCAAAGTTGGCGCTTGAAACCCAGCCTCCACTTGTGCTGTCCTCTGCAAGTTTTTTAAGGTTATTCTTTTCTTCTATAACTACAAATCGCCAATGCTGAGTATTGAGACCACTGCCTGTCAGGCGTGCAGCTTCCAAGATTTTTGACTTTATTTCTACAGAAATATTTCGTAAGCTAAATTCTCGAACATCATGCTTAGTTGCTATGCATTCAAATGCATCCATATCTCCAGATAAACGCAAGCATGTCTGATAAAGGATGATGCAGATCAGTTATACATAGAGGCATACAGGGTCAGAAATCAATTTTGTCAATATGTTTTCTTGTCTACCATTAGCTTCTCTTATATAATATTACTCAAGCCTTGGTATTTTGCGATAGCAAGGCCAAGTATTTCGGTTGAATCAGTAGAACAGTTTTTCATCAGCAGTATTAAATGTACTAGGGATTACAACGACACTTTTACCTCTACAGTTTGGCATGGCAGGATTCGCCAATTCATCCTCAAGCGATATAGCCTTCAGGATTAACTATTAACACTGCAGAACATAAAACCTAACATTCTTAAAACAACATCTCTGAAAATGCCAAAAAACAGCCTAATTGACAAATTCGTTGTGCGGGAAATGTCGACGCGATACTATTGAAGAGCTTTGTTCTTGGAAGAATTTTTGTATTACAAGGGCCTCGAGAAGAGGATAATAATAGTATATATCCCTATTTTTAGAAGAAGAAGAAAGATTTTTAGTTAAACAAAAATAGTTAAACAAAAAAGAAAAGTCAGCTACCAACGCTAACGGTCCCAACCATGTTTGGATGCAGCATACAGTAGTACGGATACTCGCCTGCTTC
>JBKPEN010000236.1:0-5710 GCA_046728425.1 Thermoproteota archaeon | reverse complement strand
ATCCCTAAGATGCATATAACCGTTGGAACAATTCCTTTCCATATTACCGAGAGAGCTATACAAGAAGCAAACACTATTGCTACTATTTGGATAGCGTTTATGTCTTCCTGGAAGAAGAACTGGAATGTCGAGGGAAAAAGGTGCAAAAAGAAGAGGACAATGATGCAGACAATATCCATCACGATTAGCTTGCTTTTATTACTTTGAAACCAAAGGTTTGCTCTGTCCGTGGCTTTGTTGCTGGTCCGCCGGTCTGGCCTAAAGGGATTTCCCTCTCCTGTCGCCATAATACTATACTACTTGTACCATGTAGCATCCATTTGCATTAAGCATTACTGGATCGTAACCTTTTTTTTATGGAGTCTTCGAGAAACAACCATCGTGCCTCCATTTGGGATCTTTAAAAAGAAGTCTAGCGATATTGCATCAGCTGAGCACTCCGTTCCAACGCCTGTTAGTGACACAATTTCAATACAGCAGGCTCAGGATTTGCTTAACAGCCTTGAAGCTGCGAAGGTGAAAGAACTTTGTGCGTCTCTTGCCCCAATTAAAGAGTCTGCATCAGAATCACTCAAGGTTATCGAGACACTGGCAAAAGACATGAATCAAGAAAATATCAAGCTTGAGGGGCTGGAGCAGAGACTGAAATCTGTGGTTGAACATTCAAAGACGACGGTTGTGTCAACGCTCAAGCGCGAAGCATCGCTAGAGCTTCCTTCTCCTCAATCTGCAAATGATGCCAAGAAATTCAAAGAAAGGTTCGAGAGCATGATGAAACGACTTGGAGAAGTGAGTGGCTCGCACAGTAAGGTGCTTAATGCTTTTATGAAAAAACACTCAGGTAAGATGAAGGATGAATTTGAATTTCTGACCAAGCTGTTGAAGGATACAAGAGCGATAATTTCAGAATTCGATAGAAACCGTGAGCCGATAGTGAAATGTGAAAATATGTTAAATACTGCTCTGCAAAAGATTTCCTCTATCAAATTAACTGAATCTTCAGCAAAGAACATTGAGAAGGAAATTGAAGATATAAATCATGAGCTAAAAAAGCTGGAGAGTCAGCTTGCTGCAACGAATGGCTCGAACGAATTTCAACAGGCGTCCATCAGAATGCGTCAAAGAGCTGAGTTAGAAAAGAAACAAGAAGAATTTCATGCGAAAATTAGAGATCTCTTTTCCCACTTATCAAGAGCATTTACGAAATACTCTTACGGCCTCACGAGGGAGACAGAACAGCGTCTTAAGACTATGTCAGATGAGCCGTGGCAGATATTCTATGAAAAAAATTTAACACCCTACTCTTCCATTCTGTTTGAAATTCGAAGATCAATAGATAGTGGCCAAATCCAACTTAAAGATTCTGACAAGGTATTGCAATACTTAGACACCATACTGGAATCGTTGCCTGATCTTCAGTATAAGGCCCAGACAATCAAGGCAGAAATTGATTCAGCTCACCAGCTAAATATAGAAATAGTTTACAAAGTGAAAGATCTTGAACAAAAGATTATGCAACAGACCGAAGCACTGGCGAGAAGTAAGCAAGATTTCGAGCACGAAAGGCGGCACATCAACGAGAAGGCAGAAGAGGTTGATGCCATACTAAGGAGAGCAAGTGAGATATTGGTCGAGCTTACGAGTCAGAAATACTCTCTCAGATATGACTAATTCTTGTTTAATGCGATGTGGTAATTTGATGCATTATCGCCAAATCACGGAGATGATTCCAAGGCCGGCTATGCACAGCCCACCATACGATACAAATTGCACTCCAAGAAATGAGCCAAGCAATGCTAGGCCAATGCCACTTGCGATAGTAATGGTCTCGCCAACTCTTCTCTGATTCCTTAAAATACGTCGCCTCTGGCTGCGCGCCACAAAAAAGGTATCCTGTATTGGTTTTATAAAATTACCTCCCCACTAATCTTTCAAGTAGCATGCTATTTTAACCCGCGGTCGTCTTGTCTTGTCATTCCTTGTATCCACTCAGGATTTTTCGTCACTGTTTTATTGTCAATTGGTGAGTCAAAAACTGGTCAGGGGCTTTCGATTAAGCGAAAGCGTAACAATCGCAGCATCAAATGCGAAGCCACAGTCTTAATTTTTTTACTTAAATAAACAATACTATCTCGACTGGTAGTCCTTTTTAAAATATATATTAAAATATTATTAATATTCTTGGCAAAAAATAAGGTAACAATGGTTAAGCCATCTGATTGCCAGTCCTTGCCTGACGAATCTTTGATCAAGACCGCGTCACTGCCTTTTGACTTGGCACTGCTGACCATGGGGCGCGATGTTATCGGTGCTAGTATGCTACTAGCAAGCCCTATTGCAATTGCTATTGAAAACAAAGTCATCTCAATAACTCCTGCGACAAACCTGATAGAGGCAATAACAAGCTCAACCATTCCCCTTCCATTCATCAGAAAGCCTTTGCTAAGCTTACTTCACGGCTAAATCCTACAATCTTTGCACCAATGTATCCTGCCGCAATTTGAGTAGCTATTGCAATTCTCAGTAATGCTGAGAAGAGGAGTATTGCGTTTACAAGCGACTGAATATTGAATTCTATGCCTATGAGTGCGAAAAATATAGGCGCGAAAAAACCAAATGTAATTGCAGATATGGTCCAGTATACTCTCTTAAAATTCTGCAGGCCTATTCTGCCTTTATAGATTACTAGCCCCGAAAAGAAGGTACCAATTATGAAGTGGAGCCCAATATCTTGAGCTAAAAGCGATATGGCTATGGCTATTATAAGCAATACACCAAACACTGGCTCCTTTGTCTGAAGCCTTTTAAAAAATGGCTCGACCTTTCTCCGTAACCCCGCTGCAATTTTTCGCAGCAGGATGTCGATCAAAAATATGCCTCCTAGAAACAAAGCCATATCGATTCCAGAGACCAAAATATTGCCAAGGTTGAGTTGGCTCATCCCGCCATCCGCTGCAACCTGTAGAATTATAGAAAGCACTATTAGTGACATGATATCGTTTACAACCGCAGCCGTAATCACAGTGTTTCCTAGTCTACTGTTGAGAATACCAAACTGGATTAGCACTATGGCGCTCACTGGTACAGCAGTTATTGACAAGAGTAATCTCATGAATAGCGACTGAACGGTTTGTAAGCCCAAAGAGAAGCGACGTACCTGTGCCAGACAAAAGCGGAATGAAGAAGGCAATGATCGATATGACTATTGCAGGCCCGCCTGCACGTCTGATTTCGCGTGGATCCATCTCAAGGCCTGCAAGGAACATCAAAAAGAAAACAGCGAGGTTTGATAGCACATGAAGGTCGGTGTCTGGAAACACTAACCCAAAACAGACGGACCTATTATGAGTCCTGCCAAGAGTTCGCCTACGAGTGGCGGCTGCCCTATACGCTGAAAGACCTCGCCTAAGATTCTTGCAGCAACAAGAATGATGAGAATGCTTACGAAGAGTCTGCTCCGTAGCAACTACAATATAATAGAACGATGTTTAATAAAACGGTTGGTGGTCTTTACCTCTTTCTGGAGAGTAATTAAGAAGATCAAAGGGTTGATGCCGGATGGAGCAATTGAGTAAGTCCCTACTTTTTCTCGTAGCTCCTCTTACTGTAGCTAAGATCTATCTTTTGTATAACCTTCGCTGACACACACGAGGTAGCCGTCAATACCTTAGTGTGCTCATGTGGGATTAATTTGTAATGCCAAAGATTAATATTTCACTAGCGATATTACTAGTGATATGTTAGCTGAATGGTTAGCAAGGGTAGGAAGCGCGGTCCCTAGAGGCTTTTCTAGACAATACATACTGTCACTCTTGAGAGATCAACCCATGACAGGCAAGGAGATAATTGACAAAGCCACTCAGCAGAGCGAAGGAAAGTGGAAGCCATCTCCGGGTCTAATTTACCCTCTACTTGGTAGGTTACTAGACGAAAACTTGGTTATGGAAGACAAAGATGGGAGGTATATGATCACAAAGAAAGGACTAGAAATAACCTCAGACTTGCAAACATTTGGAAATATGATTCAAAAACAGATCGATGTGGTGCTTCGTGTGGGCAACCTGGGCAGGTTCGTAGCGATGGATCTTATCGACAGAATCACAACGATCGGTACAGCTCTAAGCTCCAACCTTGATTCAATGACTCAAGAAGAGCGCATCAGATACAAAGAGTTTCTAGAGAATGAACTGAAAAAGATATATGAGCAGGAAGCGAAAAGCGCTGAAAAAGAAAAAATTAAAGTAGAATAATATTGCCAGTTAGAATAGAGAAAATTTCTCTAAAGCAGGCCCCAAACCCGTTGAAACTAAAGAGATCAGAGCCGTTGTTATACATAAGCTGTTATACATAAGCTATTACTTCATCGTTCTTTGTAAACTGTTATTCTGCTATGAACATAGGAGCTTAGTTATCATTGCAGTGGGAACATATAGAAATGGTACTATCCGATCCGTAAATCTAAGCGATCCGTGTACATTTGTTTATGATCAAGGTGGATGATGCAAGATATTAATTCAAGACAAGTGATCATGATTATGCTGGTACGTATGGTCGAAGAAATAACAGAAAAGATCAGCCTGCTTGTAGACGCGCTGAACAGACTCGAGTTAGACGTTGCAGTCACAACTGATGTGATGAAGGAGCATTACATCAACGCCTCACAGGCTATGCCTGATGGCAAGAGCTATTTTCTATCCGGCGTGCAAACTGGACCTGTTGTTAAGTCGTACCTGCTTACGCGACGGGGTATTGAAGTCCCAGGCGAAGAAATCATGCGGATCCCAGAGTTCATAGAGAGTGTGTTGCGTTTTGCGAATGACCCAAAGAGAAAAATAGAGGTTCTAAATGACCTCTTAACCCATCTTCAAAGTATACGCCTGATGATCCAGAAGCCGGAAGTATAATAGTCCCTCGGTTAAAAAGGCCTGGCAATTTTGAAAAAGAAATTCATACTATAATATCTTACAATATGAGATAATTTATCACATGAATGCCTAGACTGGTCTTGGGCAATTGTACCCAAAAAATTAGTGCTTGGCCATGAATCAAGACCCGATATATACATTTAATTCTATTATCTCTCCGCAAAGCTAGAGAATATTTTTTAGTTCACAAAATCGATTTTGTCCGGGTCGTTTATAATCCAAGTTTTTGGTTTCCCAAAGGGCAGAGATTTCATAAAAATCGAAATGATCTTGGTTTGATATTACATCCTAAATTCCTGTGATGAAAAATAAAGGCGTCAGCGATTTTATGCGAAGGTTCTAAAACTTTTGTTCTCTTTATTATGCTTTGACCCACTATTCTTCACAATTAAGCACTCTCCTCTTCATGGATAGTGCACTAATGGTCAGAACGTGTGCTTTATTGGATTTTTAAAAGTCTACATTTCAGGCTCTTCCCTGACGTCAAGAATGGAGCCGTCAGCATTGATGTGAATACCCATGAGCCGGAGAATGGGCCTGGCATTCTCTAGTCCTTCTCGTTCTAGGATATTCCTTGCCATCTTGAGGCGATACGGCCTTGCCCAATGTTGCCCTATCTTGTATTTTCCATGCATTTCTCTAGCGATGACCTTGATTATTGCAACTTCACGCACTGAAGGCATATTAGAGTTAAGGGCTTCATACCTGCCCTCCTTTTGGTATTTTTCCATCAATGCATTGAGCGCCAGTGCTTTTTCCTCGTTTCTCTGCACGATCTCCGCTAT
>JBKPEN010000196.1:0-7352 GCA_046728425.1 Thermoproteota archaeon | reverse complement strand
CAAGGCACTTATTTATCGCTGTTTCACGGTGGGTACCCCTATGTCACATCAAGCGACGTGACCGCTTCTGGCATCTGTTCACATATTGGCATCGGACCTAAAAGAGTCGACGAAATACTAGTGGTCTTCAAGGCATATGTTACACGTGTTGGCGGCGGGCCGCTTGGGAATGAGCTGAGTGAAGAGGAGGCAAGAAAGCGCGGCTGGATCGAGCACGGGAGCGTGACAGGTAGGCAGAGGAGGGCTGCGCCCTTTGATATGGAGCTTGCCAAGAAAGCGATCAGGCTCAATAGTGCAACACAAGTTGCAGTCACAAAGCTGGACGTCATTTTTCCACAGAGTGCAGGCTTACGTGAGTACACAAAGTTGCCCGAGAATGCAAAAAAATTCATTGAAAATATTGAAGGCGAGATCGGCTTGAAAGTGACCCTGATTGGTACAGGAAGAGAGGTCTATGATGTTATAGACCGCAGGTCATCATAGCTTACTTGCTACCAGCGCCTTTATGATATTTCTGCATGAACGCAGGTCATAGAGCAATTTTTTCTTGTCGCCGGACGATAGATCAAGCCTCATGATCATGGACTTTGCAGCCGCGAGGTCTGCGGGCTTGACAGGTTTGGGCGGAGGATCCCCCTCAAGGCCATGACGTAATTTCAGATCTAATATTGCGTATTCAAGGGCCACGTAGGCACGCCATAGCGACATCCTGTCGGGGTTGCTATTTTCAAGAACAATTGATCGGGCCTGCTCTACAAGCCTGTCCAATTTCTCCAATGATAATTATTCCTCTACTCCAACGGATGACTTTAATACCGTAAGTATTAACAATATCGCGATTTGCACTTTAAGGCTCCATGTTATATTGCGCTGGCAAGCCTCAGGGATTTTGGCAGGTTAGTATGCGCGCTGGAGCGGACTCCTTTGCCTGCATTTTCACTTCAGTTTAACAGGCACGAAGTGCTTGCCGTTCAGACTGACATCATCAACGGAAGGCCTGTGATCTTTTATGCGCAGGAAGACTCAAAGGAGGGTCAATACCTGGCCTACAGAGTAAGCAACGGCATTGAAGAAGTGTTGCTTGCCAGCTCGGTTGACAATCCCACATATGTATACTCGCCTATTCTCAGGGTGGAAAAGTTCCCTCGCTCACTTGCAAGATCTGCGAGGATTGACAAACGATCAGGCTATACAGTCATAAAGCTTAAAGATCTACCAAGCCTTGCCAAGGCAGCAGCCTATAAGACAATATATGATGAGCCTCCCTTGCCGCTCTTTCTATTTAAAGAACGTAAAGGCAAGATCGTACTAGGCACTGCAATGGGTGCAAATGACAATGAGACCATTTCATACTTTTACTACGTGACGGTGGAAGAAGAGCCAAAAGAGCCATTTTTGCGCTACAGCAGTCAAAGGGCCGATCAGCCAACATTCTTGACAAGGCCGGATGAACATGGATACGTTTATCTCAAGGTGATAAGACTGGCAGAGGATCACCCGCTGGTAAAGACCTATGACTAGGCCATTTTTGCAAAGAATTGCCACAGCAGCTATAGAAAAAAAAAGCCCAATAGTTCTTGCCCTTGACCCTAGACCACTAGGCAATCAAAGGCTGCCAGAATTTGCAGTAAAAACCATCTGTGCAGTCGAACACCACATTTGCGCCATCAAGATGAACTTCCATATTATCCTACCACTCTCTGCGTCTGAGATTTTGCGCATAAACAAACTGGCCCACTCTTTTGGGCTACAATCGATAGCGGACATCAAGCTGAACGACATTGAAGCCACCAATACTGTTGCCATTGACCACCTAATAAAGATGGGCTTTGATGCTGCCATAGCAAGTCCCTTTATTGGAAGAGACACGCTTGCTTCGCTAGTACAAAAGGCGCATAATGCAGACGCCGGCATCATTGCGCTTGTATACATGAGCCACCCAGAAGCAAAGGAAGGCTTTGGGCTCAAAATACAGGGACATGGGTTATACAAGATGTTTTTTGAAAGGGCCGAGAGTGCAGGTGTCGATGGCATAGTAGTGGGCGCAACCCAACATAAGATTTTAAAAAAGGTCGCGGGGCGACTACCAGTCTATTCGCCTGGAGTCGGGGCGCAGGGCGGCGATTCAGAGCAGGCAATCAAAGACGGCGCAGATTATTTAATAATCGGCAGGTCAATAGTTGAGGCCAAGCAGCCTGCCAAGGTCGTAGGAGAAATCCAAAACAGAATTTTATCGATAGGCAAGTGAGTGTTGCTGAAGATATTTTTTTGCAGCTGATAGTAGGTTTTTGGCGTTTAGATAAGTTAGTTGCCGCATTGCGTCGTCGAATTTTCTCCATGCAAAGCCAATGTGCTCATGTGAAAGGATCACTGTGTGTGTATGTGTCCGAGCAAGATACAATACAACCTCCTTTCGCACGAGCTTCTTATCATGTCTGTATTTATATTCAATTTTCATGCGGAAGTCATCTAAAAATTCAACATCAGTAATGCAGGTTTCTTCCTGGATTTCACGAGTAGCGGTCTGCATTTCGTTTTCGCCAGCCTCAATGTTACCCTTTGGAAAGTCCCAGTGGCCAGCGGAGTAATGCAATAACAGGTATTCCGGCTCAGAATTGTCTTCCATATAAAACACTACTGCACCGGCCGACCGCTCGTCTATCAATAGTCTGTGATTGACCTGGTTATTTGTAAGTTTTTTGCAGTATCATTCTTTGTCATAATCATTCTCTTTTGCTGTTGGCTCCTTCTCTTGATCTTGCAGTAGAGCAGGCACGGGATAGTAATGTATGTCTAACCATTCTTCTTGAGTCATCCAGTAACCGCAAAACCATTTTTGCTGTTTTGGATCATAGTCTCCGTGTTGAGGAGGCATGATAATTTTTTATTGCAGTCACCTTTACATTAGTGTTTCAGAACCTCGCCGCCTTTTCTGTTCCTAAAATAATAGTAAAGGACAGTTGCAGCTACAAGCGATACTGCAAGGCCTATCAGCAGAGATGAGATTAGCGTAAATGGGTTTGTGCCTTCTGTAAGCACAGATGTAAACTGTAGTAGTGGGATATAGAGCAGCGCAAGCACGGTAAGGCGCAGTATATCAGACATAATCCTGCTGCTTCCTTTGAACCAATCGCTCAACAGGATACCGCCAAGAATTGTAGCGATCCCTATCCATAGCAGAGTTATCGTACTGTCGGCAAATCTTCCCACTATGGTCCTATTTGAAACTATGTCAAGTGCACTCATTCCAGGGGTAAGCGTATCGGATGGTATGTTGGATATACCATTTGCAATGGCTGCAAGTATAATAAGCACGCCGCCAATGATTGAGAATATCTTAATAAAGGATGTTGGAGTCAGCCTGCCAAATGAACTAAATGCCTTGTCGATGTCAAATGCCCTGATTATGAATGCGCCGCCAAGAATTGCAAGCACGATTGCAGTTATCCACTTTGCCGCATCGAATATGACGGCGAGTGCCCCTGCCGCTAGCAGGATACCAGGGACGCCTAAAAAGAACTTTGAATACTGAGAATCATAAACTAGCATTCTAAGATATCGGCCCAGCACTGCGTACGAATATTCAACACTTCTACTATGCCGGATAATTACACGCCGCACAGATATCACAGGTACCCTTGATTGAATGACAGGTAGGATTGTCTCATCGTCCTCGCCATCAGAGACAATAACTGCGCCGTCTGCGCGATATTTCTCAAGTATACCTTTCACTTCAAGGCTTATCTTCTCATCAGCCTCGACGCTCCTATTGAACTTGCCAGCCACTACCGCAACCTCAGCATCGTAGCCCTTGCTCACAAGTTCCTCATATGTCTTGACTGCGCCAAAAATGGCGTTAGAGTCTGCATCCTCTGGATCCTCAAGTGCAAGCCTAGTGCCAGCATTGATGCACGCATCACGGCCAACTATTGGTGTTTCAATGCCGCCCTTTGAGCCAATGTCGTTATCTCTGTCTATGCAGAGCACCAAGATCTTGCTATAAGCAGCCTCTTCTTTGCTTGTGCTTTTTACGCTGGTGTGGTTCATAGAATACGGCATCGGTACCTATAATGAATTCTTCATAGATTAATTAATTTAATCCGCTTTCTAATAAGCGGAATTATTGGTTTTATTAAAAAGCGAGGTTAACGGCTCATTGTCATATAGAAATCTTATTTATATAATGAGAGAGCCTTCTTCCTGTTTGAAGAGGCAAAAGTTACTTGAGCGACGGTCTTCCAACCTATGCTGGTTTGAATATAAGCCTTAAAACCTAAGGCCGTATTCTATAATTGTCTGTTATCCCGCTGGTTTTTGACTCAGCTTGCAACAATAGGTGATTTTGCAATAAGGTGTTCCACACTGCTTTAGGTATAGAGCAAAATCTCATCAAGTATTAGGTGATCTTAGGCGGCATGCCAAATTGGCATTTTATGGTTTAGGCCATCAATTAAAATTAATATTTTGGAGTTCATTGTTTAAAGTTTAAGCAGACGAGGTATAATTCACTACTCTCTTGTCGACTTGCAGAGGGTTTGTTTAAAAGCACTTTACCAAAGCTCTTCCGTAATTCTGATTTGAACTCCTCTAGCATGTCGCCCTCAAACACCTTGAACACGCTGCTTCCGCCTATTCTCAGCACACGCTGTGCAAATTGTAACGCAATCGTAGAAAGGGAGATCTGCCTTGCATGATCTATATCCCATACGCCGCTTACATTTGGAGCTAAATCAGAGAGTACAACATCGGCCTTGCAGCTTAAGATTTCAGCTATTTTGCTTAACATGTTTGGATCCTCTATGCTGCCTTGCAGAATTATTGCACCAGCAACTGGGCTAACTGGCTTGAGGTCTATCCCGATCACCTTCCCCGATGACTTCACTTCCTTCACGGCTACCTGCAGCCAACCTCCTGGTGCACACCCAAGATCAACTACCTTATCACCCTTTTTGACAATGTTATAAGAGCGGTTCATTTGCAGCAGCTTGTAAGCTGACCTTGCGCGATATCCCTGATCCTTTGCCAGTCGCCGGTATTGGTCACGTCTAGCGTCAGCAAGTCTCATTTTTTATAAAGTTTTGGAGGCTTCAGGCTTGCATTGTCAAAAGATTTGATGAGCCATTCCTCAATTAAATTACAGCTTGTCGGGCTGTAAGAACCTTCTATAGAACACATATGCTCAAAGGGACATGTCAAACAAGGGGCTTGTTCGATGCTTGTAGTGTCAACTGGCAGCTTTACTGCAAAAAGTCTGTACGTCCACCGGCCGTTTTCTAACATTTTTTCGCGCCGAATCAATGAACGTTTTTCAAGCCGGATCGCAACTCGAGAGCCATCGCGGCTTGTCAAGTCAAGTTCCTTCCAAAGCTCTGACTGTAGTATACCATCTTTGCCATTGCTAATAATAGTACGAAAAACTTTGCCTGTGATATCCTCAATTTGAGCTTCGCTTAATTTCAATCAACACAACCCCGGAGTAATGCCATAATAATTGTGTTGAACTGATAAATAATCCTTTTTGAGATCAAATTCCTTGAAGGGGAATGCAAAAAGCAATAGCTGAAAAATCGTTAGAGACAGGCTAATCTATTGCTGACTTGATAGACACATTAAACTTATTTTGATTTATTCTTACTACCGAATATTCTATCAAAGTATTCTGTAGACTCTGGCACTGTTTCTTCAGCCTCACCTTCCTTAATTTGTGCAAGCCTCTTTGCAAGCTTTTTCTTGGTTTCAAGCTGCATCTGGCGCGCAATCTGGATTCTTTGAGCCTGAGGCGACCCTGCGCCATGCATTGACTCTGTCAGATAGCCTACTGCATTTCGCCCAAGAGTCATATTTTCAATTAGCCTCAACACTCTCATCCTATTCTCTGTTGATACGCCTTTTCGGCCCTTTAGGTATTTTTCAAGCAGAGGTCCAGTCTCAGGATTGCGAAACTCCTTCTCAGACGGCATTGTCACTACAAGTCCGCCTGCAATGTCTTGTGCGAGCCTTCCTATTTCATATGGAAACCTAGTGACGTTGTGCTTACAAACATTTGCTAGCATATCGTCATTTTGCCAGTTACCCGCTGATGTTTTGTGCGCTCCGTATGAGGATGCGATGCCTGCCGCAAATATCGTCTCATTAAGGTGCGTCATTTCAACCAGTTTGTCTTTGATGTGTGAGGCGTTTGCCACACCATTGTAGTCTGCAATGGCTGCAGAGGCTCCAATCAGGATATCGCCAAGACCAGTCTTGCACACATAGCTTCGGCGATGATAGCAAGTAAAGCGCTCAACCAACATTGAGGCAAACTCATATTCGCCATTCATGAATATCAGATGGTTTGGAATGAAAACATCCTTGAAGATTATCATGGCTTCTTGGCCCGAATACATAGCATTCCCTGCGTCAATGTCGCCACCTTCCATACTTCTTGTATCACAAGACTGTCTCCCATAGATGTAGGTGATGCCGGGGGCATCGACAGGGATTGCGCCAATTATTGCATAATCTTTATCTTCAGACTTCAATCTCATTGTAGGCATGGCGATTATCCAGTGGGAGTTGATGCAACCAGTCTGGTGAGCTTTTGCACCAGTGATGTATATGCCTTTGCTGTCACGCTTTGTCACATGCACAAACATGTCAGGATCTTCCTGTTGCGAAGGCGACAGGCCACGGTCACCCTTCACGTCTGTCATGGCACCACCGATCATCAAATTTTCCCGTTGCAACATCTTGACGAATTCGACTAGACGCTCATGATATTCAGTGCCATGCTTTTGATCGATTTCATACGTAGTTGAATATAATGAGTTAAGTGCATCCATGCCTACGCAACGCTGGAAGCAGGTGCCAGTGAGCTGTCCAAGCTTCCTTTGCATCCTGTTCTGGTCAACTAGATCCTGCGCGCTTTCTACAATATGCAAGAACCTGTTGACTTGCAAGCCCGTCAATGAAGAATGGGGGGCAGCAAGTTGTGGGTCTTCCGCCGCAAGGTCATAGGTCTCTGCCACTGCATTTATTGATGGCCGGATCATTGGATGATCAACTGGCTCTTTTACGAGCTCTCCAAAAAGGTATATCTTTAGATTTCTGCCTCTGAGGCTTTCAATATATTCTGCCCCGTTCTTAATCGGCATATAAGATATATAGGACTCGAATGTTTATTATACTTTCTCAAGTGCAATATGGTAAAGAAATAGCATCATTTGTTGTAATTTTTACACAGATCTGAGGCTAGCTAGTTTGTGCCCGAAACCTTACCCATCAATCAGCTAATCTCGTGGCAGCTCGTTCGCACTTTTTGGCAGGAGCAAGAAATCCTTGTCAGCGTCATCTTCACATATTCTCCCTAAGGA
>JBKPEN010000171.1:0-13126 GCA_046728425.1 Thermoproteota archaeon | reverse complement strand
ACCTCTCTTCCATCCTTCGACTGGTTTTACTCTGAGCACATCTGGACCGAGGGAAGTGCAAATCTCTACACAGAGTGCACAGCCGATGCAGTGTTGTTCGCTAATATCAGGAAGTATTGCGACTGGCATCTAATTCACTCAATCAACCATCCATGCTTAAACTATTTAAACACTATGCCTTTTTTATAACAGCGATATAATTCAAACTTGCAGCGAAGAGCAAGTCATTAGCCCATCATGCCAGAGGCAAAAATCATATTGGTTATAGCTTCTTTTTCATATAATGTTGAAAGAACAGATTAAATTTTTTCTACCTAGTGTAATCTACTAACCTTTTCGGAATATGCCGCTTTGAATGTTCTTTGTACCTTTTAATTCTTTGATAGGTGTGTCAGTGCCCATCCATCAATATTGTAGTAGTCCGCCATTCCTGCTTTTTTTGGATCTCTTTGCCCTAATGTTAATTTTGATGGTCTTGGTGCTATGCCCTTTTCCATCATCTCAAGTTTCAGATCACGCTTACATTGTGTTAAAAATAACTTTGCGTAGTACTCGCGCCTTTGTTCTATAAATGTCCTCACGTGTTTGATATTTTTATATCCAAGGTGCTTCTCTCTCAATTCGTCAGGAATAGGCTTACCGCCCATCTCTTTCTCAAGTTGTTTTATTATTACTTCTGCTGCTTTTTTGGCAGCTTCTTCAGGAGTTGTTGATTTAATCTCTTCTTTTTCTTTTATGTCTTCCGCCATCCCACTTAGTTTCACAAAGAGGCAAGCTATAAATGTTCTTGAATTAGAGAATTAAGGGGAACTTTGTAGCTTTGTTGCTTAATTAGGTGCACAATAATAAGAAACAAACTGCTTTGAGGCTTCTCACATTTAGTAATTGGTTATTTAACAGTAGTTATCAAATCGTATTATTCTAAGATCGATTAGGGGATGCCAATCCTCGTGATAGTAATAATTATTATCATCTTCGACATGTCTCGTTCTGCTTCTTTTCTCTCAAGAGAAAGACGATAAAATAGGCGCTTCTATTACCAGTAGCGCTAGAAGAAGACAATGATAGAATAACGACTTGCTGTTGTTGTTATTGGGGCCAAACAGATTTCCAAACTCATGCAGGATTATGATCTCAGGGTTTCCTGCTTGAGCTTTAGCAATTCAAATTTACTTCAATGGCACAAGACATAGGTTTGAACTTAATGATTGGCTGAATGCCAGCTCCTAGTTCACAGATTCTAAATAGAGATCCTGAATATACAACTATATACTTAGTGCATCAACAGCAGATATCATGCACATCCTCCAGGTTGCATTTGATGACACTGACTCGCGTGAAGGCAGGTGCACAACACACCTTGCATTCAAGGTGGTGGAACATCTAAAGAAAAAACAGGGCGTAGTGCTCGTAGATTATCCGTTATTGATTAGGCTCAATCCCAATATTCCTTGGAAAACTAGGGGTAATGGCGCAGTCTGCGTGCGGCTAAAAGTGCAAGATACAGACGAAGTCATCGACTATATCAAGCAGGCAGTAGAAGACGGTTCCGCTATTGGCAGTGGAGCTAACCCCGCAATTGCCTTCCTTGAAGGCGACTATGTACCTACAAAGCTTCGAGAATTTAGCGCGCTCGCAATGTGCGACATAATGAGCAAACAGATGTCAGAAAAGGTAGCAAAGGCCGTAGGTATTCAATACTTTACCTTTGGCAATGGACAGGGCCTTGTTGGTTCTCTTGGTGCAATGGGTTGTGTGCTGGAGGGCGATTATACTTTTGAGCTAATCGCTTATAGAAAGCAGAAGAACTGGGGCAGGCCCCGTGTAATAGAGAAGGAGAGTGTCATTAAGTTTAGCACAGACACCTATCCCCACACTTTCAACAATTATGATCGAAACCAGGGGCGTGTGTTGATTGCACCGCATAGTCCAGATCCAGTCTTCTTTGGTATAAGAGGAGAGAGTCCAGATATAGTGGAGTTGGCTCTCTCTGTATTGCATACAGAAGAAGAGATAGAGGGCTGGACAATTTTCCGCTCAAACCAAGGGACGAATATGCACCTACAACATGAGATCAGGATTGCCGACATCAAGGCCTACACAGCAGGATATATCAGATGCAGGGTTAGTAGCAAGCCATATGTAATTGAAGGTGGTCATGTTATTTTTACGGTCAAGCAAGATAGCGCAGAGATGCCAGCAGCGGTCTATGAACCAACTGGACTTGCCAATGTCGCAACTAAGCTTGAAGATGGCGATATCATTGAAATTGGTGTCGGAGTCAGGAAGGGAACTACCAAACACCCCAAAATTCTAAATGTTGAATATTTGAGGGTACTCAAGCTCGCGCCTGTTTATGAAATGTTGAACCCGTTGTGCCAAATGTGTGGCAAGCGTATGAAGTCAGAGGGCAAAAATAAGGGCTATCAATGCGACAGATGCAAGCATAAAGACTACAACACAAAAAAAATTCTGATACTGCAGGAGCGTAGAATCAAAACTGGATTATACATCCCAACACCAAAAGCACACAGACATCTGACGAAGCCATTACAAAGGTATGGCATCGAAAAGACAAAATTCCTGTTTAAAAAGTAGTAGCGAGGGGTTGATTTGAACTTACGGCCACTTGCAGTTTTGCAAAAGTGGAAACCGCTCTGCGGGTTATGAGCCCGCCGGGATAACCTGGCTTCCCCACCTCGCTGACAGCATTTGACGCAAGGGGAATATATCTCTGTCTACCTCGAATGATCTAGAAAGAATACATAGCAGCGACAAGCATTGTTACGTCTTTTCCGTCCTGTCAAAATGCACATATGCATACCGGGTTTCCGCAAGTTAGGATTGACAATCGCAAGCAGATGCTGCTATAATATTCTCTGCACCGATTCTTGATTTTGAGATGATGACCGTTAAACGCGCATATATATTACTGAAGCGGAGGACAACGTTGTATTTCGCTTATTGTTTTTGATGCATCTATAAAGCAGAATGAATATGTACGCAACCTACATAGACAAGTACAATGCTCACATAAACGGAATGCAACCCTATGCATAGCAAAAAGGTAAGTAAATGACGGAGAGAGGATAAACAAGAAATCTATACATCAACAATTTGTCAATCCTTAATAATAGCAACGAACAATTGCCTTGTTCGTTTAATTGCTGTTGACATTGCAGTCTCTTCTTTATCGGGTATTTGTTTATTAGCGGATCTCAAATGGCTAGATTTATTTCTGTCTTTGCCCATTGTCCAATGGACGTGAATGCCAAATCGCTCAGCGACATTGACTTTGAAAAGCGCAAGGGACTTCTGCCCGTAGTAGTACAGGACAGAAAGACCAAAGACATTCTGATGCTAGCGTATGCAAATAAGGAGGCCCTTGCCAACACCATCAAGACAGGCAATGCTTGGTTCTGGAGTACATCACGCAACAAACTGTGGATGAAAGGGGAGGAGTCTGGCAATGTCCAGCCAGTATATAGTATATTAGTCGACTGTGACTCGGACTCTATCTTGTATATGGTGGATTCAGATAAGCCAGCGTGTCATACAGGCAATCGGTCTTGTTTCCACAATTTATTAAGATAATTCATTAAATATAATACATTTTTATATTGTTGTGCTTCTTGCTATAATCTATGCATTAGTGTCCTGTTTAGTATTACAAAACATAGTCCATCAAAAATTTAGTAAGACTAAAATGGTGCTTAGAGAAGTTTTAATCATCTACTAATTGAGAGAGAATAGAAAACATGGGAAGTATCAAATCGCTAAAGTGCAGAGAATGTTTCAAAGAATATGAGCCACAATTCCGTTATGTATGCGAAGAGTGCTTTGGTCCTCTAGATGTCACATACAACGAGTTATCTATAAGCAGACACGCCTTTGAATCAAGGGAAAAGACATACTGGCGTTATTTTGAGCTGCTGCCAATTGCAAACAAAAGCAATATTGTGAATCTAAACGCAGGTCTTACACCGCTGCAGCAGGCAGACAAGCTGGGTAATAGGCTCGGGCTGAAAAGTTTGTACATCAAGAATGACTCGGTTAATCCAACGTTTTCATTCAAGGACAGACCAGCGGGCGTTGCAGTTTCAAGAGCCAAGGAGACGAAATTAAAGGCAGTAGGCTGTGCATCTACGGGCAACCTGGCAGCTGCAACCGCTGCCCACGCAGCCAAGGCCAGCTTATCGTGTTATATCTTTGCGCCGTCTGACATTGAGCATGTCAAGATTGCTCAAGCGCTTTCATATGGCGCTGAATTTGTTGCAGTTGAAGGCACCTACGATGATGCCAACAGGATTGCTTCTATGATCGGAGATAAGAAAGGCATAGGTATCGTCAATATTAACATGAGGCCATACTATGTAGAGGGATCCAAGACACTTGCCTATGAGGTTGCGGAGCAGATGGATTGGCAGGTACCAGAGAGCCTGATAATCCCGGTAGGGAGTGGTGCCATGCTCAACGCAATATGCAAGGGTTTTGAAGAGCTTCACTCACTTGGTCTGATTGACAGTCCTAAGAATATGAAGGTCGTTGCAGCACAACCGCGCGGCTGTGCGCCTATAGTTGATGCCTTCAAGCGCAACAGCGACGAGGTGATCCCCGTAGAACATCCAGAGACAATTGCGAAAAGCTTGGCAATTGGAGACCCTGGCGATGGCATTTATGTTTTGAAAAGGCTAAAGCAGTACAATGGGCTTGCAGAAGAGGCAAGCGATCAGGAGATCGCCGACGGTATTATGCTGCTTGCTCAGACAGAGGGTATTTTCACCGAACCTGCAGGAGGCGTGTCAATTGCAGTATTAAGGAAACTGGTAGAAGAAAGCAAGATAGAGAGGGACGAGCACATAGTTTGTTATGTCACGGGTAATGGTCTGAAAGCTACTGAAGCGGTCATAGGTCTACTGCCAAAACTAAATACTATCAAGCCTGATGCGGCAGAAGTTTCAGCAATTATAAGGGGATAATATTGTGGCAAGGGTTGAATTTGTAGTTCCATCAGTGTTGAATAAAGGACAGGGAGAGAAAAAGATCTCGATCCATGCTTCTGACATGCATGATGCCTTTGCAAAAGTTTCGGAGCAGATGGGCGATGACTTTAAGCGAAGGGTGTTTGATCATAATGGCAAACCAAGATCGCTTATCAACGTCTACATCAATGGCAAGAACGTACGCTTTACTGGTATTATGTCTGCTCAACTAAAGGACGGTGATTCTATTTACATCCTGCCAGCGGTAGCGGGAGGGGCGGAGTTGACAAGTGAGGAACTTCAACGCTACTCCAGACAGGTGATGCTTGAAGAGATTGGCTTTGAGGGCATGGAAAAAATAAGGAATGCAGAGATATGTGTGGTGGGAGCAGGCGGCATCGGCAATCCTGTTGCCACGCAGTTAGTAGCAATGGGAGTCGGCAAAGTACGTATAGTGGACAGAGATGTTATTGAAGTTACCAACCTGCATAGGCAGCATCTCTACACCGACGACGACATTGGTCGTGTCAAGGTGGAGGCTGCTGCAGACCGACTGTGCAAGCTAAACCCTACAGTCAAGATAGAGCCAATTCCAACATCTGTTACCAAATATACTGCTGAAAACCTCATCAAAGGTTTTGATATTGTCATTGACGCATTAGATAGCGTCGATGCTCGCTATGCACTCAATGACGCATGTATCAAGCACAACATTCCGCTGATCTATGCTGGAGCATTGGGCATGCTAGGATCAGTTTGTACTATTCTACCAAACAAGACTGCATGCCTGCGCTGTATATTTCCAGAGTTGAACGAAGAGGAAATGCCAGCGTGCAGTACTGAAGGCGTGCACCCATCTATACTGTATTTGGTTGCAGGCATACAGGTATCAGAGACAGTCAAGATAATCACAGGTAAAGAACCGACACTGGCAAACAAGCTACTTTACATTGATCTGAATGAGCTATCATTTGAGCGCATCCAGATGTTTCGTCAGGAAGAGTGTCCATCATGTGGAATTGTACGGAAGGAAAGCACTTTGGCGGACAGTGGGCTGATAATTGAAGAATTATGCGGCAGGGATAGGGGCAAGCGTACATGGACAGTCACCCCTACAGAGCCCACGCCTGTCAACCTGAGCTCCATAGTCAAGAATGCCGAATCGCTTGGCTACAAGGTAAAGACAAGGGGGAACCTTGGAATAACTGCAGTCAATTCAGGCAGGATGTCTGTAAGTTTACTCTCAAGTGGCGCTGCTACAATTGTTGGTGCAAAGGACAAAGAAGATGCGATCAAGATTTACAAGACATTTGTAGAGCAACCTTAGCGACCCATAAACTCCATCATACTCGATTGGGTTCTACTTTCTTCCTTGAAGATCAATTTTAGTTCTAGTGCTATTGATTCAATTCTGTTGCGCAAATAATCGTTAATTTCGTATTGTTTGCACATGTCAGTTGCAATGCTAAGGTATTTTTCAACTGCCCCCCTCGTTACTGTTTGGATCAATGCGCATCCGCAGTCAATGCACTTGCCCATTAGGGGCATTCTACGGAACTTGGCGCCACAAGTCGTGCAGCGAAATGTCTGCGAAGAATAGGATCTCATGTTACCAATTATGTCAGGCAGAATGTGCGTAGTAAGTACCATTGCGGCAACTTCGTTAGCGTCTACTGCGTTTATCAGTTTTGCAGTATCAAACTGCATTTTCAACTTCTCTTCCATAGTGTTAAGAGTAGAGTAGGCGCTCCTCTGCGCCTTTGTGACGAGCGTGTTGGTTAAATGAGTAAAGCCATAGTCAAAGAACTGACGTGTATCCCCTATCCTGTTCTTGATGGTTTCTATTATGTCAGCTACGTCAGCAGCCTTGGCCTGCTTCCATGTCGCTTCATAGAATTCAAGCGAATATGTGCTTGCAATGTCTACGTTGTGCGCCTGACGCTGAACCTCAGGTGGGAGCACAATAGGCTGTATAAGTAACGGCGCGTCCATCAGCCCACCTATCTTGTCGGGTAAAAAGTCATAGGAAAAGTTCAAAAATGCATCCATTATAAGCATCACAGAGTCGGCATCGCCATCACAGTCTCGGCGCTTGGCAGAATGCCATATTGGCGATGCCAAACAAACCTGCGAATCAGCAAAGCCAATTATCCTTCCCACAATACCTACCGATGTGTGCGGTGCAAGACCTACGATCAGGTGACCAATAAGGCCATCGAGTGAAGACAAGCAGTAAAATGGGTCCAAGTCATATAACTTGACAAGCTCTTCATCAATGTACTTCGCTGCGTTAAAAAGGTGCCTTGCAGAATCTCGAGGGATTATGACATCCTGCATCATCAATTCCACAATCTGATCTGGCGAGACTAGATCTCTGCCAAGGTAATCATGTGTGTATCCTAGCTCTCTTAACTTCTCAATACTGGCAGATATCCATGCTGGCTTGAAGTGAGTGAGCGGCTCATTGGTAGCATCAAATCGGATCGTGCCATCCTTGAAGGCATGAAGACCATGCTTTTGACGAAGGATCCCCTTTTCCAAAGGCTCTGCGGATCTATGGGTGCTCATAAGTAACTTGACTCCCTTGAAGGGCTCTTGCGGACCTACTCCTAGCTTTTTCTTTGCCTGCTCCAGCGCAAACTTGAGCGGAAAGTTGACTGAGGAGTAAGTTCGACCTTCTTTTCCGCAACGTGCACATTTTTCTCCCTCTTCAACCTCTTTTCTGCATACGACGCACAGGTTACGCAACATAGCCGAAGCGCCACATATCCTACAATGAGTGCCGATACATGGCAACCTGCAGCTATTGCAATATCTGTTAGCTATTTGAGTATAGAAGGAGTCTTCTTTACAGGCCTTTAGGATGTCACGAGTTGAGCCACCCTTTGCCCCAATTGGGAAGAGCACGTGTACTGGCGGCTTCATCTTGCGCTCAGCTGCCTTTTCTGGCCTGCCAACTCTCACAGCAATAGCAGAAGAAAACTTGGGCATCACAAGAACACCGGATGTCTTGTTGACAAATTCTATGGCATTGTTCGATTCAACAACGGCTGGCCCATCAAGAAGCCTTCTCAATGAAGTTGCTTGGTTGCTATCATCAACACTGATTTGGTCATGTGTGATAGAATGGACTATGCCCAGTCGCTCTAAGATGTCCTTTAATTTAGTGTCAAAGGGCAACCGCATGTCACTAGGTAGCCTATCTTTTAGATAGGCTACTTCCTCAACCGTGAGCGAGTCCCAATAGAACAAATACTTTGGATGCAATGCTAGTCCAAGTTTTTTACTGATTTCAAATGCTTCGTCAACTGACGGCAGAACAAGGGGGTTTTCAGCCATCTCAATCAGCCTCTCCCTGTCAAGATCTGATGTTTGCATTCTAGCCAGCTTTGAACGTAATTGCTGTCTCCATATTTCTTCTACAAAGCTTGCAGGAGGCAGCTGGGCGTTATTTTCGAGAAAGTCCCCATAACTTACTAGCATGTCTCCAAGGTATATGATCTTACTGACACGGGGGCGAACCCTTTCGGCCTGCTCTACTGTAGACACTTGTATAACTCTGCCATCATCCAGCCTAACAATTGGTGGCTCAATAGTGTCGACAAGAGCTATAGTAGACGCTTTGCCAGGTATGTCCATCTTGATCTGGGTACCAACTACAATTGCGTAGTTAAGTAGGGCCGGCACCGCTGGATGTATTCCTACCGTCGCAAAGCCAGTATTATAGCAGCGGCCATAACGTAAGCGAAATCCACCTATCCTTCTTGCCATCGAAAGCACGGGCCTGCCTGTGATGACCTCCGACATCCTGTGGTGTACGGCGTCTTCATTACCCGTCTGGATTGCCCCTTTGAGTTCTTTCAGCCAGTTCCAGCCATCCAGATTTAGCGTCTCAACCAGCTTTAATAGCTTCCTGCTCCTGCCAATAAGCCCATCATTCATGACTCTCAGTGTGCCTCCGCGTACCCGGTCAGTTGCAATCCGGCGCATGTTCTTATGCCCAACTACTTCCACAGGGTCGGTATCAACACCGTCTAGCTCTACTGGAAGATTTGAAATGCATTTCACTACATCTTCGTCTAGTACCTTGAACTGGAAGCCCATAACTTCACGCTCATAGATCCTGAGTTCTTCAACGAACCTACCGGTTTCATCATCAAACGAATTTGCTATGTATTTGTCAAGACCAGCCACCTTTCTTGCATGATCAGCAATGAGCATGGTTAGAGCTGCTTCGGTGCCGCCTGCTGATCTAATGGGGCCAGCAAAGGATACCGACAGGTATTGTGAGGAATCAACGTTGGTCTTAATCGTGACACCCGATATGCCCTGTAGTGGAGCAACAGTCACACCTTCCGTAACTACGGCTAGGGAGACCCTGACGGCACTATCAAGCCGAGTTTTCAGATCGCCTGAACCGTATTCGCCTGCAGCGATTTCTTCCGCTATCTTTAGCGCAGCCTTTTCCTTGGTCGTCTGTGACAAAAGAGCACGAAGCCGGTCTGCAATGTCTATATCATGCATCTTGGCAACTCGGTCTGCTAAGTCATACGCAATCTTGGACTCAATTATGTCTGCTGCATCAATTCCGCGCCGTCGAGCCTTAAGTGCGTGTTGGTAACCTTTGTCAACATTCTTCAGAATACTCTGCTGATACCGCCAATAGAATGCCGGCATGCGGATATCCTTCAGACGGCTCTCAGCTTCCTCAAACATCATACTCTCATCGCACCCTAATGGCCTTGACTATTGACGAAAATTTTTCTTGCCAGTTGCCCTCTTTTTCTATCATAGTGCCAATCACAATAATGTCAGCACCTGCCTTAGCTATTTGACCTGCAGTTTCTGGTGACTTTATACCGCCGCCGACAATGATTATACCATCATAGTGTTTCCTTACCATCGCCACCATTTCCGGGGGCACATTTTCCGCTGCACCAGAGCCTGCCTCCAAATAGACAAAGCGCATACCCATATACTGAGCTGCCAATGAATACATCACCGCAAGGTTGGGCTTATGAAATGGGATTCCTCTAGCCCTACCTACGAACCAAGCGGCCGTTCCCTCACCCACTATAATGTATGCAGTTGGCAGCGGCTCTATTGCGTATTTCTTGACTGCCAACGCACCCAATGCCTGTGCTTCGGTAATAAAGTAGGTGTTTTCTGAATTGAGGAGGGAGCTAAACAAAATTGCGTCAGCCTTTGGTGATACACCTGTGACGTTCCCAGGAAACAATATCACAGGCACGCTAACTGTCGACTTTATTTCGGCAACGAGTTTGGTTAGCTCTAATTGGTCAGCGGCAGAGGATCCACCAACAAGAATTGCAGAAGCTCCTCTTTCCTCTACTGTCCTTGCAACTGATGCTGCATCTGTTGAGTTTTCAGAATCAATAAGAGGAAGGCAAATTGTGCCATGATTCTTTATCTCATCTCGAAGGTATACTTCGACCTTCCCTAATGCCACTTCCCTCTTAAGGTGGGATGTCGCCGTTTTAAAGTTTAATGCTACTAAGATTCTAATACTGCGGTTACTATACAAATTTGTATAGCTTTTATGGCAGAGCGAACATCCAATTCTAGTGCTCTTTATGCCTATCTTGTTGCAAATTCTCTATTTACCCCACGACAGCTTTCAATAATCTTGAAACAGCTAGAAGGAGGCGGTAAGCCTGAAAAGATGAGTTCGGGAGCCTATTATAGGCAAGTCAAGCAGTGCCGGAAGAAAGTGCTTTCCGTCCTTTACAGTATGATGCTTTTGCAGTCGATGGGAATTGTTCACGTAGAAGCATCGTTAACGCTAGACAAACTATCTGAACAGTTAGCTGTGATATTTGCTTCAGAAAGTAGTGATGCTCTCTCTAAGCTGAACGTGGATGAAGTGATATCTGTGATAAATGAAGTCATAAAAAGAGTATCCAAGTTGTAAAGCAGACTTGCTCTAAAATATTAAATCACGGTATTTTGAAGTAGTGTAGTGATATAATATCATGGACGTGACACCTTTAGATAGTGGCTTAGTGATGCTAGGAATCTTTGCCTTTCTGGTAGGGATAGGAGGCACTGCAGTCTTTACTAGACTTAAGGTCATATTTGAAGAAGGCAGGTATAGAACCAACGAGGCAGTTATTGAAGCAGTAGTCCTTGAGTATACTCGCAGACTGCGTGACTACGATAAGGTGATTGCAGAGCTTCGAGCCAAGGTAGAGATCTTAGAAAGTAAGGTCAAATCACAGGAAATAGTGTCATCAGATCTGTCGCAAGCGCAACCTCACGTAACGCTCACGAGTGAGCCTGTGACAGTCACGCAACATGTAGTAAATGAGAAGGAAGTTAATAGTACAACTGATTATATATTCAAATTGCTGGTTGAAAGACCGCGATCATCAAGAGAAGTACAACTCGCTATAGGTAGGACAAGGGAACATACAGCCCGTCTGATGAAGAAACTTCATAACCTAGGCCTTGTCAGCAGAGACATCAACACGAAACCTTTCCGCTATACTATTACAGATGCAGGTCGAGAGATGCTGAAGAAGAGGACTGAGCCTGCATCGGTTGCTGTCTAGTTATCTTATAGATCCACTCTTTCCCTTGTCGGGTTCTTATGAGCCGTCCACGTTCAGCATATCTCGAAAGATAGGTTGAGATAATGCTCAGTTTGATAGGCTCATTGTACTGATCCTCATACAGTTCGAGGATATCAGTAGTAGTAAACCCACCATATGGGAATTTGCCCTCAACTATACTCCATATCTTATCACCAACTGAGGCAGGAGTTACTCTGTTGGTCCTATAGACCTCATTTTCATTGTTTCCATTTGATTCACCATTTGACTCAATATTTATGAGATCCATGAACTCGACTATTTTGATTATCTTCTCTTTTGAGACATTGCCCTCTAGTGAGAGGTTATACTTACTTCCTTCTGCATCCTCAAGTTCTATCTTGAACCGCTTCTTTCCAGAGTTCATCGCGTAAAGATGACTTAACTTGTTAAAGTATTAACACTTAACATGAGCTATGCCAATGTTGATAACAAATAGCTTAGCTGATATTAACTGTATATGAGAGAGGGGCAATTTTGGTTAACATGTGCCTTCAGTTAACTAATCCTTAGGTAAAGAATCATTGGATCTTCGTTCCAGTGGAAATATAGGGGTTCCAATCGGTGCTGTTAACAGCACCGGTAGTGACATTAACACTCCAGTGGAAACAAAGGGGTTAATTTTAAGTCTTTTTTTCTACTGATGTTCTAATATTGCTAACATAGTTAATAGATGAAAAATATAGTTACAGCCCGCCACCCCTTTCTTTCTTCTGCAGAGCCTTCTCTGAGCTTATATTAAGTTGTGTCAGTAAGATGATATAACAGTTAATTATAATTGATTTTACAGTTTAAAAATGACTTGTTAATATCACTGTTAAGAAAAAGTTAACAAACTTTTATTGCAAAAGAAAAACAGGGGGCGGCGGGTTAAAATTGAACACAGGAGTGAGATGATAGGTAACAATTGAGCTCTGACATTGATAATATTTTCACAAAGGCTGCAAGCGGCAGATCACTTGTTAAGAATCGTCAAGCCCTGACTATTGATTATGTACCGGAAAAATTGCCTTTCAGAGACGAAGAGACCCGGGCACTTGCCCAAGTATTGTCTACAATTTTTAAAGGTGCCAGGCCGTCAAACCTTCTTTTGTTTGGCAAACCTGGTACTGGAAAGACTGCAGCGGCAAGAAGTGTAGTAGATAGGCTGGCAAAAAAAGCAAGTGAGCTCAAGACGGATGTAATAGTTATTTTTGTAAATGCAAAGATTGCAGGAGGTAGTGCCTACAAGGTGATTTTTGAAATTGCAGAAGAGCTTGGAATCAACAAGGAGCAGGAAAAACAAGTGCACTTTACCGGTTTGTCAATGGGCGAAGCAACAGACAGGGTCTTAAACTTCATACAAAGGAAAAAACTTCACCTTGTCTTGGTGATAGATGAGATAGATTCGCTTGTAGACAGAAGTGGTGATGATATTCTTTATAATTTTACAAGAGCCAATCAGAGAATGAAGAGTGGATTTATTACACTTATAGGAATCTCTAACAGCCTTACATTCAAGGATAAACTCGATCCACGCGTAAGAAGTAGCCT
>JBKPEN010000182.1:0-2881 GCA_046728425.1 Thermoproteota archaeon | reverse complement strand
CCTTTCATGGCAAGACGCATAAGCGCATCCTCAACCTCCGTCCTGTCCAGGGCAGTGACCCATACTATCTTGCCCACATAGTCATAGCCTTGTCTTATCGACTCAAGGATGACTACTTCGATGATCCTCCTGAAACCCTCTTCTGCACGTGCATTTTCAAAGTCCCTGTCACGCACTGCCTTTCTCGCATTCTGAATGTCTATCTCTATAGATCTCTTGAGTGCCTCAAGTCCATCATCGATCCTGCCACTGAGGGTAAGGTAGCAAGCCTTGTTATACCAAGACATACCCTCGTTTGGATTGATGTCTACTGACTTTTCGCAGCATTCAATAGCTTTCTCGTAGTTTTTCATCTTATAGTAAGCAAGTCCCTTGAGGTTCCAAGCTTCAGCGTTGTTGACGTCGACCTCAAGTGCCTTATCATAGGAAGCAATAGCAACGGTGTATTCATCTAGGAGAAAATGGGCATACCCTCTTTTAATCCACGCATCAACAAACTGCGGATCGATTCTTAGTGCAAGGTCAAAGCTCCTTATAGCGTCAAGGAACTTTTCATTAGACATATCATTGATGCCTTTGTTGTAGAGGTCTCGCTTTTGAAAATCGCTCTCGTTATAATCAGAATCCAGTCTCTCTTCAGAAGAGACAGGGTCCCTTTTTTTGCTATCTCTTCCAAACAACCTGCCCATTAAAATAAATTTCCAAATTCACAGATAAATAGATTATGATAAGAAAAAACCTACAATTCATGAGGCTTTTGTGATCTCTTTGGCATAATTTTTTCCCATATGAGCAGTGGCGGCAGCAACAATAGGGCCATGAAATCAATGCTGAGATATACTGGACTCCTACTGTCTTATGAAGAACACTTTGTAGTCCAAGGTTGAGGACAATTGGATTGAAAATTCAAGCTAAACTTGACTGAGTGTAATGGCTAGGAATGATCAGAACCCTGATGGCATGTTATGCTCTGCCATAAAAGTAGTTTTCAAGAGCTGTCCTTCCTTAAATGAGGATGAAGTTCATTTACATCTTTTGTTCCACTACCACAACTTTGCAATAAGAAACCAGCATTAGAGGCAAGATCTGGCAGCAGCAGCAACAAATAGTCTCGAGCCTCATTTTGCCTAAGTGCAGTTATACCTTCTTATAGAGTCAGAATGGTCTCTCTTTTTATCTAATACTTACGCAGCTTGACTGAATGATGTCAAAGCCTATCACTGCTATTCTAGCAGTGATCTTGCTTCTTAGTGCTTCTGGGACTTTCGGGTCATTTTATTTTATAAGCTCTCAAGGCCAGACAACAACAGAGCCAGCAGAGCTTACTCTTAGCGAAAGTGAATCTTCACCAGGTTCTGTAATTGAAGTAGAGGGTATCAATTTTGGTGCCAATTCTCAAGTTTCGCTTTATTTTATGTCAGCTGAAGAAGTCGACCTCACAGATGGAAGTGCATTTGTTCTGCAAGGAATCGATAATGCAAACCAGAGTACAACAACTGAATCACAAGGCACTAGCACGTTTTTTGATGCTGATGGTGAGGCTTCGCATATATTGGGGGATCTGCTTGACACTACAAGCATTTCTGAGGACAATCTGCTTGTTGTACTTGAAGAAGGTCCGCCGGTGAATGGCACTATGAGTCTTGAATGCGAAGATGTAAACATCGCTCAAGGCCGCATAAATGGCACCATTGGCACATTTGGAGCAAGTCCGGGAACATACAATGAATGCTCAATTTCCATCTCAGATGACGATATTACAAATACAGGAGAAATTGACGAGCTGGTGGTTGTTTCCGACTCCGAACAAGACTATGAAAATAGTCTAGTTGCTTCTGAAACTGCTAACGAAGAAGGGACATTTGAATCATCAGTAACCGTGCCCAATGTTGAAGGGGGAGAGTATGCAATCCTTGCTGTCGCAGATGACATAAGAACAGCCGTTTCCGCATTATCCGTGACTGTTGCAGAATCTGTAACTGAACCTGCTGCCGACACCTCTGCTGCCAATGTAACAGAAGGTGTCCTCCTGAATGAAACCGCTACTCCTCCAGCTCTGGAAGAGGAGGAGGCGACAGAAGAAGAACTTGGGGAAGCGGAATCCTCTGAACTTCTGACAGCTGAAATCATTTCAAATGCAACACAAGGTATAGCACCTGCCACTTTTGAATTTCAAGCAAACATAACAGGTGGAAGAGAACCCTATACCATCAACTGGGACTTTGGTGACGGCAGCGAAGGAAGTGATGAGCAAACTGTTGAGCACACATTTGAGGAAGCTGGCACATATAATGTCTCTCTTGCTGCTATAGACACTGATAATCAAAATGTATCTGATAGTATAGAAATCAGCGTTGAAGAACCGCCACCGCCACCCCCACCAACAACAATTCCAGTACAGAACCAAACACAGATCAATCAGACTGACACAACCGGAGAAGAAGAGCCAACAGTTCAGCTGGATGAAACAAGTGCAGAACCTGGCTCACCTCTTGCAATCAGCGGTGAGGGCTTCCAGCCATACACACCAATCCAGATATTCATAAACAATGTCCAAATACGAAATGTAATAACAAATGCAGAAGGGTCATTTAACACAATAGTCATAGTGCCGATCACAGTAGCTGCCGGCAACGCCCAAGTGTTCATCATTTCTGAGCAGACTACCATCGTCCAAAACGTCAATATAATACAATCAGATGGGAGGACTGAAGGACCTTCAACGCTTCGCTTAACTGCAGTGTCTGCCACAAACAATGGGGAAGCTCTACCCAATGCACCAGTCACTGTATTTGATGCAAGCAGCGGCGAGGTAATAGAACGCGGTAGGACTCCTATAGATATAGAGCTTCAAGAAGGCACCTATTCTATCTTTTACTCT
>JBKPEN010000164.1:0-1756 GCA_046728425.1 Thermoproteota archaeon | reverse complement strand
AAAGGCAATACAATCAATTAGATTTTGGAGAGGTACTATGATAAAAGCATTTTTTGATGTGGATGTACATGATCCTCGTGAGATTGAAGAAAATGCTCAAGTAATTGGTGATGACACATTAGAAAAGACGATGTTAGTAATAACAAATGCAGAGGAAGGAATAAAGAAACTTGAAAAATATGTGGCTTTAGGGTTTACAGAAATTGTGCTGACAAATTCTAGTCCAGATAGAGAACAGCTAGTAAAATTAATTGCTAAAGAGATATCTTCAGTATTGAAATAAGAAGGTAGTTGAGCTTTTCATATCAAATATACAATGACCAAGGATCCATCATTGGCGATGATGATGCTTCTTCCTCTTCTTTCTGCATCTTTATTTTACTCCTTTTTTTACAAGAATCATATTTTTTAGAAGTGTGATATTATAGCGGGCCCGTCGGGATTAGATTCCTGCATGTAATTGGGTTCTACTAACCAAGCGTTAAAATCTACGAAGCCTCGATGTGGGTAGGGTCATTTGTGAAATTCACAATTAAGCACATCAAAAATAGCGGGCCCACGGGGGTTTGGGTCCTGTATGTAAAGGGGTTCAATAGTATGATTTACTAACATTTCAATATATTCGGTTCTTGTTAAAATATAAATTCAACTTATCGTCCTCATTTTATTAACTTCAAGTCAGTTACTTAAATTACCTTATTTTGCTTGAATTGCCAATTACTATTATTAATATCTCAAGAATTTGTATACTTCGGACGGTCATTATTCATTTGTTAATTCCTCATTACTTGTCCCTTTTCATGAAGTACAGCAACTGGCAGATAGTTGTCGTGAAGATTCAACCCTGTGTGCATAGTAAATATTCTATCTTATAAGTTAGATTTAGTTACTTTTTTATTCATACCTGTCAACTAGCCAAAATCGGTAAATCAAATTCTTTCTTCAGGAGTGTTATTTGCAAGATTTAATCAAAAGGGCTCAAAATCTCAAATGAGTAAATATCTCAACTCATTATCCATTAAACAGTGCTGACGTTTTCAGGGATTCAGTGTATAAACTTTGTAAGGTTCATCAGTCCCATAGTTAATATAATTCCATCGATTATCATGCGTTGACAACTCATGAAATTCTCTCTGTACTTTATGATCTAATGATCTGTATACATTCTCTCCTATGGATATTTTATTTGCACCTGTTAGAGAAGTTATCTTTGCGGCTATATTCATACTGTATCCCAGAATATCAAGAGGCGAGAGTTGTTCGTAGCCGTACTGAACAATTGCATTTTCTCCTGCGTCTATACCTATCTTGGTAAATAGTTCTGGATATCCATATCTTTTATTTAATACTGGATTAATCTCCTCCTGGATTGTTTTAATCATCGATTTCCCACATTCTACTGCGGTATCTGAAGCAAGATATTTGTTGTCGTCGTGGACACGACCAGGAAAAAATGAGATTACTGCATCGCCTACGTATTTTAAGACATATCCATCATAACTATCTACAGCATACGATAGATCGTGGGTAAATGCTCTAATTATTGTAACAAGGTTGTCTATGGGTAAAGTCATGCTCATCCTCGTTGAGCCGACCAGATCAGCATACATAATAATGAGCGGAATCTTGGAACTAATGTGGTTAAGAAGAAACTTTTGACCACGTCTTATTGAAGTATGGATCATCTTTGGCCATAGGTTATCAAGTATCAAAGGTGTATGTATTTTATACCAATATGCCATTGATTCTTCTTCTT
>JBKPEN010000292.1:0-4728 GCA_046728425.1 Thermoproteota archaeon | reverse complement strand
ATCTGGCACTGGCAAGACAACACTTTCAGCTGATTCAGATCGGAGGCTAGTAGGCGACGACGAGCACGGATGGTCCGATGATGGCATTTTCAACTTTGAAGGTGGCTGTTATGCCAAATGCATCAACCTTGATAAGGAGAGCGAGCCACAGATCTGGAGCGCAATCCGTTTTGGCTCTGTCATGGAAAATGTCGTAATGCATGACAGCACAAGGGAACCAGATTTTGACAATGGAAGTCTTACAGAAAATACACGTGTTGCATATCCTATTGACTATATTGATGGAGCAGTAATGCCAAGCATTGCTGGACATCCAAAAGTAATTGTGTTCCTTACAGCAGACGCATTTGGAGTCATGCCTCCAATAGCGAAGCTCACAACGCAAGGCGCAATGTATCACTTTATGTCTGGTTATACTAGTAAGCTTGCTGGAACTGAACGCGGTATCACCGAGCCAAAGGAGACATTTTCGCACTGCTTTGGAGCTCCATTCATGCCACTACATGCATCGAAGTATGCCCAGATGCTTGGCAAAAAAATAACAGAGCATGGAACAAGAGTATACCTGATCAATACAGGGTGGACGGGTGGGCCATATGGCATAGGCAGAAGAATGAACCTAACATACACAAGGGCGATGGTCACTGCAGCAATTAAAGGAAAGATTGAAAAAGTGACTACAAAGCATCATGAAATATTCAATCTTGATATGCCCACGTCATGTTCTGGCGTGCCCGATGAAGTACTCGATCCTCGCAACACTTGGTCTGACAAGGACAAGTATGATACCTCTGCAAGGCGACTTGCGTCGCTCTTTGTCAAGAACTTTAAAAAGTTTGGCAACATGCCAAAAGAGATAGTGAAAGCAGGTCCAATAATCTAGAAAAAGATGGTAGCCCGGAGCAGATTCGAACTGCTGTCTCCAGGTTTCTTTTCTCTATCTTTGTGAGATCCAGAGCCTGGAATCCCTAGCCCTCAACCTTGGAGATTGGCCACTAGACTCGGCACCCATTTTTTTGTCGGGTTCGACCGGGCTGACACGAGCTACATCAAGTCGGCTGTTTGATCGGATATTTTAACGCTTAGTATAGATTTCCCTGGTGACGAGGCCGTATTCAAGCTCTGCCTTTTTCCTCATGTACGGGATGAGACGGTAATGTATGGAGTACATATTCTTACTTCTTACAATTATACCCTTTACCAGCAACGAAACAAAGCCCCCAGCTACTTTTGAAGGTGACACACCGGTTTTTTTGCAAAATGAGTCTCTTTTTGCATGATATTCCTTTAAAGTAAAGTAAGACCTGTTCACCTCTAAGACAAGGGGCCAAACGACATTTTCCCAGACCATCCTGCGGTTCTCAGTAGAAGATGCATGTTTGCCCTTTGTTCTGACAGCCGCCTGCTGCTGCTCCCCCTCCTTCTTGATGGCTTGTGGCTGCTGATGGCTGAGCAATCTGAGAGTACGTTTAAACCCCCGGTTTTATAACCTTATAACATAGTGGAGCAGCACGGCAACGATCTCGTTAAGCAGGCACTTGACCTACTTGCGAGAAAATGGAAAATAGATCAAAAGCTATATGATTTCCAGACAGGAAAGTACAAGGAACTAGTATCTGACACCTCGGTTAACGTCGGAGGCATTACCTTCCATATACCAACCCTGTCGACGGATGGCCTTTACATCTTGTGGAAGTGCCTGTGGCCGGACTGCCACAACTGCTGCGAAAGGCAGGGTAGACTGCCCTTGACAAAAGACGACATTGGCAGAATAGCAAAAAAGGTAGGCTATAGCTCTAAGGCTGAATTTGTAAGAAACGAGACAACGATCTCAAGCTGGCAAGAG
The DNA here is from genome assembly GCA_046728425.1 of Thermoproteota archaeon. Taxonomy (GTDB): domain Archaea; phylum Thermoproteota; class Nitrososphaeria; order Nitrososphaerales; family Nitrososphaeraceae; genus Nitrososphaera. The sequence goes on along the minus strand of JBKPEN010000292.1, from coordinate 2,882 downwards.
GAGGAAGCATTTGGAAATGTTATAACTACATTGAGTATGCTGTCGCTGAAAAGGAAAAAGGACGAGAAGCCCGAAGAGGATGGTACGCCGCTTCGCTGCAGGTTCCTAGACGACGAGGGCTATTGCGGCATCCACCCTGACAAGCCGGGTGTATGCTGGCTCTACCCATTCGCATCGTGGATTGAAGCTGATAGGAGGGGGCAGCCTGAAGTACATGCCACCTTTCAGTTTACTGGAGACTGTCCCGGCTTTTACCTTGACGGATCGATAGATAGCATGATGCCTGTGCTACAGGAATATTCTACCAAAATTTATAGCTATAATATGGCAGTAAGTAGAACTACCCGCGAGAATTATGGCTTTGTAAATCTTATAGATTTGCGCAAGAGTTAGCTAGCCTGCTTGCTCTTGCGCGCACAATTCTATACATTTTTAATGCAAAGAGCTCCTGGGGCTTATTTGCATACTCGCAAAAAATTGTAATTGACGTATATACCCATATTATACAAGTACTGCCTCGCAGGCAGAGAAGACATAGTATCAGACATCTTGCTGTCATGAAACGATGTCGTAGAACGGTTTTGGCTATGCTTACTTATTTCTCAATGGCAAAAAAGAAGATCTAGAAAAAATAGAGTCATTTTTGGAGGGCCTGCTGAAAGTTTCTTTTTACTTGATCCCAATTCACCACGTTCCACCAAGCCGCCACATAGTCAGCCCTTCGGTTTTGGTACTTTAGATAGTACGCATGCTCCCATACGTCAAGACCTAAAATCGGAACGACTTTGTCCGTCCTCCACTTTGTCCAGGGGCTTGTCTGGTTGGGCATAGTTATGAACTGGACACCGTTTGTATTCTGGTTGTATACAAGCCACCCCCATCCGCTTCCCTGTATAGCTACAGTATCCTTTGAGAACTTGTCCTTAAAGTCGTTGAAGCTGCCAAATGTCTTATTGATGGCATCTGAGAGTTCAGCATCAGGCTCTCCGCCACCACCTTTTTTCATCATGTTCCAGAACAGCGCGTGATTGTTATATCCCCCGCCATGGAAATTTACAGCACTCTTTGCGTTCTCTGGGATCGAATCAATATTCCTTAAGATTTCAACAATATCATTTTTGTTCTGCCATTCCGGACCAAGATTGCTAAGTGCTTTGTTCAGACCGTCAGTGTAGGCTTGATGATGCTTTGTATGATGAATTTCCATGGTTCTTGCATCAATGTGTGGTTCTAGTGAGTCGTACGAATAAGGCAATTGAGGTAGAGTAAAGTTAGCCATATCTGAGAGAGGTAGATACGACAGTATATATTGTTTTTTTACGTAAAAACCCACTGCTATCCGCTTGCTTGGGGCATAACACTCGACAAGGAAATTGCATGATCATCTATCATTGATCCGATACTCCCACTTACACTCTGAATTGCTATCTGCAAATTTGCAAGCTCTTGAGTCGACAAACCATATTTTTCCGCCAGAGCGTCTTTGACTTTTGTTTGTGGATCAGATATATTATTTAGGCTAGACGACACTGTGATATCTAGAGTTTTATTGATCATTTCTAATGGTATCTTACCGCTCGTATCGTTTATCAATGCAAACGTGATCTTATCCGCAAGCACTTCATGGGGAAGCGTGTCAAGTGCATTAGCAGTATAGAAGGCTTGTACCTCAAGCAAGTTGTTTGTGTCTTCAAAATTGCGACCAAGGACTTGTGTTCCATCCGATAGCGAAGCTAAAAGCCCGGGCTCAAGAGACAGATTAATGATGACAAATCCTTCGACAAATCTTTGATCATTGCCAATGATACTCTGCAGGTCTTTGCACACTATATTGGTTGAGCCCTGCGGCTCAAGCACCCTTATTATCGAATTCGTATTCCTACTGTTATTTGCAGTGACGCTCCATTGGATATTTGCTGCAAAGTCTTGTTTGTTTAATATTCCAATGTCAGTGTCATAGTGTCCCGGCCTTAATGGTCCTTCATCTCCTGAAATTGTGCCACATTCAAATTTTACATAATAGGTAAGGTTTCTTATCGGCGAGGTTTGATTCTGCAGATTTTGCTTCTGCTGCTGTCCGCCTCCTTGCGAGTCGAGATTGCTGAACATTGCAGTACCATCGCTGCTTTGATTCGTTAGCTCAACTGTCTTGGGAACTTTGTCTATATGGTATTGTGAAGAACCTTCAATCTGCCTGACCACATATATACCGAGTGGTAAACCCGAAATTTCAACAATGCCTGGCGCTTTATTTTCGTCGGCACCGCTGCCATCATGAATTGTATAATTTGCTAAATTCCCAAAAGGATCTGGTGAAATTACATATCCAGATTGATTAGTAAGCGAGCTGTCAGAAGCGGAAATTATTGTGAGCCTTCCCACATTAGAGCTGCTGTCAGTGTTGTTGTTGTTGTTGCTTTTTGTAGCAAAAATTGTCAATAGATTCTGGTTTTGCAACACCAAGAAAACCGCAGATATAGTGACTGCTGCTACTGCCGCGGCGACTACAGATACTATCACAGCAACCTTACGGCCTGACACTTGTTTATCCTCAAGACTTACGAGATAATTAAATCATTAGAGAGCGAGTATGCGTCTGTGCGTCTATATATGCGCATACGTGTTCCATGTTCTCTTCTTCTTAAGAATTAAATATACACACCAAGAAGTCATTCATGTGCAATCAGGCAGACAAAAAGTTTCTTATTTTGCTTTTGCAGTATCTTTCGCAGTAATATCAATAATCGCCGTCATATTCCCTAGTCAGATAGCTTTCGGAGACGGCCTGACTATGGAGACATTCACTGCAACACTTGGAAACAGAAACGCTAACCTATTAGTACAGGTAAATCCTCCCATCCTGACAGATGCAAGTAGAAATG
>JBKPEN010000030.1:0-2549 GCA_046728425.1 Thermoproteota archaeon | reverse complement strand
ATTATATAGCATTATTGCAGAAAACGGAAATGTCCCGCGGTAGCTCAGCCTGGTAGAGCTTTCGGCTGTAGACGTTGGCTTCTCAGAAGCTGACCGCGTGAAGCAGCCTATCGGGCGTACAATAACGCAGTAACCGAAGAGTCGCAGGCTCAAACAACTGGTCCGCAACCATTTGGGGCAAATCCTGCCCGCGGGATACACACACATAATTTCTTATGTCCGGAAGTACAAGCATTGTTTCGCATGTCTAAGATTGAAACTATCAACCCTACTACTGGAAAGGTACTTGCGACCTATGAAAATGTAAGCGCTGATGAAGTCAGCAGAAAGGTCAAGGCTGCTAGAGAAGCATTTTCCAAATGGAAAAAGTTGGATGTCGTAGAGCGCGCGGAATATATGCGTAGACTTGGAAGAGTGATGAGGAAAAACAGAGAAGAATACGCAAGATTGGTCACCGAAGAAATGGGTAAGCCCTTTAGGCAATCCTTAGCAGAAATCGAAAAATGTGCATGGGTTTGCGATTATTATGCCGAACACGCAGAAGCATTCTTGCGTGATGAAATAATACCGACTGAATTTCGCAAGAGCTTCGTATCGTTTGAGCCGCTCGGAGTTGTGGCGTGTATCATGCCATGGAATTTTCCATTTTGGCAGGTCATGAGGTTTGCAGTGCCAGCACTGACAGCTGGCAATGTAGGTATTTTAAAGCACTCGAGCATCTGCCTTGGAAGCGCTCTAAAAATAGAGCAGGCGTTCATGGATGCTGGCTTTCCAGAAAATATATTCCAGGCAGTAGTAGGAGACTATCGGGCTGGCGAGGCACTAGTGCAATCAAACATCGATGCAGTTTCTGTTACTGGAAGCGTCAATACTGGCAGGCGAGTGGCAGAGCTTGCTTCTCAGGATCTGAAAAAGTTTGTACTGGAGCTTGGCGGTAGCGACCCGTTTATTGTGCTCGAAGACGCCGACCTTAACCAGACTGCCTACATGGCAACACAGTCTAGGTTGCTCAACACAGGTCAAAGCTGTATTGCTGCCAAGCGCTTTATCGTTGTAAAGGAGGTCGCAGACAAGTTTACAATGCTGTTTGTAGAAAATACGCAAGCCGAAGTCGTTGGCGATCCCCTCGACTCCAAGACCACTGTAGGCCCACTTGTTAGAGACAGCCAGAGGCAGTCACTTGCCAAGCAGGTAGATGATGCAAAATACAAGGGCGGCAGGGTGCTAACCGGTGGCAGGCCTATCAATAGGGAGGGCTTCTTTTATGAACCTACTATAATTTCAAATGTGAACCACCACATGGAAGTAGTGAGGGAAGAGGTATTTGGTCCAGCAGCCCCAATTATAGTGGTTAACAACGAAGAGGAAGCTATAAGGGAAGCAAACAATTCAGAATTTGGACTTGGTGCAAGCATATGGACAAACAACATCGATCGAGGTATACGTCTGGCCCATCTGGTTGAAAGTGGCATAGTGTCAGTAAATGAAATGGTAAAGTCTGACCCCCGTCTACCGTTTGGTGGCGTCAAAAAGTCGGGTATTGGAAGGGAGCTTTCCGAGTTTGGCATCAAGGAGTTTGTCAACGTTAAATCTGTGGTAGTAAAGGATATTACAAGCAAACTCTTGGTAGAGTAAAGGTAGAGATAGACAGACTCTTTCAGTTAGGCACCTGGCTTCAGGCGCTTAGCCATTGACAGCCTTGCATTTATGACATTAATCTGCTCCTCTAGGAGCTTCTTGTAGCCTACAAGCAGTTTTTCCTGCTCATCATATGGCTCTTTGCGGATCTCAGTCATTGTATCTTCAAAGACTGTGATTAGTCTTTCAACGTCATCGCCCAAATGCTGAATGTCTTGTGCATCTGTTTTTGTGCTAACATCGACTGATTGCGCTTTAAGCTCCCGCGCTGTATCTTCGGTTACCTCCTTCGTCTTTCTACCCAGTGAATAAATTAGATCTTTGAGCGATCTTCCAGCCTCTTTGGCTTTTGTAGAGACTGACTCTTCTTCCTCTGATGTTGCTGTTTCAGATTGTACTTCATAGGTCTCAACGTCACTTTCTGGTACTGTCGTTATGGATCTCTCTTCAGTAACTGTGACATCTGCCGTGGGTTCTGAAGTTGTCCTGCTCACCGTCTCGTCATAAGTATTAGTTTTATCCTCGCTTGTCACGATAGTTTTAGGTTCTTAAACTTTATAAGACTTCAGAAATTGTTAAAGAGTTCTATACTAGAATCATCTATAATATAAAAATAGTATTACGCTTAACGGTCTGGCTACTATAGGAGCCACGACTGGACCATATGCAACTCCTTTCGAATGTATGTTTCTTAGAATAACAAGGTTATAGAAACAGTAGATGCCTCTCCACAGTATGAGGAGAAGAAAAAAGTTACTATCATCTAGGGGTTGATTACTGACCTTCCAATGATCTTACCTGCTTTGAGCTCCTCAAGGGCAGTGTTTGCTTGATCCAGAGTAAATTTTCTAGATACTAATGATTGGATCTTGTTCATCCTAGCCAATGCAACCAGTTCTACTAGGTCAGCG
>JBKPEN010000289.1:0-12069 GCA_046728425.1 Thermoproteota archaeon | reverse complement strand
ATTTCCTGCAGCATTTTTGATGGGATTCCAATTCCCTTCTCTTATTAAAATGGCATCATTGCTTACAATCCAAAACAAGAATAAGATGGTATTTCAATATGATGACAATTACCTCGATAACAAGAACAATAATACGACTCTGCTATGGGGTATCAATATTGTTGCATCAGTTATTGGGACGGTTCTTGCAGCTATATTGGCTATGATTATTGGCTTCAATGGAAATTTGCTGATTGGTCTTTGTATGTACTTGGGAGCAGGCATGTGTGCTTTGTTTTCAATATATTATATGAGGAATAATAGAACAACAGTATCAATTGGTGGAAACTTATAGAAGGTGACTAACTCAATGAGGGAGGGATTGAGAGAAGAAGCGAGTAAGACATAATAAAAGATTCAATTTAGTTTGACCAACAGCAATTGCTTAAAGAAAATTTAATTTACTCTCTTTGCAAGGTATCAAGTGCCAGAAGGGGAATTTGATACCCTGAAAATGATTCTGCAACAGGAAATAATAAATCTTCAGCTCTCTTTACAAGAGAAGAAATACAAAAGCAATGACGCAACAGACCGCCTTCTATCAAGAATAGCAGATAGAAATGACATTATAAGGATCAACACCCTGCGATGGGTTTTAGAAATAATTGAAAAGCTAGAGCATGAACACTAATCAGATCAATCATAAGGAGACATATATGGTTCCATCCTTCTCCATTATTGGGTAGAGAGTCAGGTCACCGGATTTGCGCCACTCAGAGCTCTGTTCGATCCATGTGTCTTCCTTCTTCCACGACTTCATATTTTCCAGCTCGCCGGTAAAAACATTATATTCATATCCATGCATCCAGCAAACAACATTATACCTTTCAATTCTCCTTTCACAAGTGATGCCCCTCTATGTGGACACGAATTGTTACATGCAAAAAGCTTGCCGTATAATCTTCCGACAAGGACCTCTGTCTGATCTACTCTGAACATTTTCATTGATTTTTCCTGTATCTCGTCACTCTTGCAGACTAGTCTGTATGACACTAAGGAAAAAACATAAAAAAAGATAATAAAAAAGTTGATAATAATAAAATAGTGGGGTTGTTGTCAAAGATGAATAAGGCTGCCCTGATTCCCTGTGTGCGGCGACTGGCCTGCAAATTTTCTTCTAAAGTGTCCTGATGGCCTCTTAGACAGGAGCTCGATGAACCAGGCCTCGTGCTCAACTTCTTCCTGCATTATCCTCTGAGCTATATCGTAAGTCCTTGGATCTTTTCCAGCTGTCGTGTCACATACTTCGCCCCAAGACCTAATTGCACACTGCTCTGCTTCGAGAAGCACTTTCAGTATCGAATTGATGTCTTCCCAGTTGTCAGGCAGATATGCATCTGGACATCCTGCCTGATCTGCAAATTTCCTGATATCTCTTGGAAGGGCGCCCCCCAGCTCATATAGTCGGGGAACCATTGCCTCAAAGTGGTTCCTGTCCTCTATTCGGGCATCCTCGACTATCTCCTTTATGCCTTCACCTTCTAGACCCGTGCAATGCATTCTTAGAATCGTATAGTAATAGTACGTTGTGAATTCTGCGCCCACGCCAGCAGTAATCAACTTTATGAGCTTGTCAATATCGACACCATTTTTCCTCAAAACTTCCAGTGCCACGACATTTGGTGCACTCCCTTTCGTACTTTGTGGATTTGACATATAAACGAGGGCAATATATCGCATAAAAGGATTAGCTCGCTTTGATGATGAGTTTTTTTCTGGGTTTAGATTCTTTTGATGGTACAGATAGTGCTGGAAGAACAAAGCGTTTTTGATAATATCATGTTCTGATTACACAGTTTCTTGTAACGAGCTTTTGGAATCTTACTAAAGGCGGGTCACTAATATATGGGGAGAGAAAATATTAATCTCGGCCAGCCGAACTACTATGACAATTCGCATGAGTGTCGTGTAGAATGTGGTAAGCCTCGCGCTATCATCATCAAGATATATGCTGTATTTTAGCGATAGAGCATATTGCCTGAGAAGACAACAAGTCAATAGAGACTATGAAAGTAGATAAGCTTAGATTATATTACAATATATTCTTGGTTTGAGAATTCCATGCTGATATATCCCATAGCACAGGAGGAGGGATTAGAATAAAAAACCGCATGCCGGTGCTTATCGTTGACGACGGCTCAGATTCCCTTAAGGCCATAGATCTTTTGAGAGAAAATGATGTCGAATTCATCGAATATGACATCAGAAAGTTTGCAGAAAGTTGCTGCGGTGACTTGCCGACAACAAAGGCACCCTCTGTGTTTGCTCCTGAAGGAGTATTCAAAGGACTAAGTGGAGTTGAAGACTATGTCACTTTAGTGGTAGTATCAGCAGCAGCCAAAAAGGCGACCCAAGCCGAATCTGAGAGCGCCTATTGGTAGCTATACAGAGTACATGAATGGGAGATGGGGCATTAGAGAAAGCTCAACGAAGCTATCAGCAGCATAAACAACATTCATTTCCCTCTCTTTCTTTTGGGATACAAGCGAAACTACATCAGTAGAATAATATAATACATGCCAGCGACAGAGTCTCATGCCTGCCAAGAAATGGCTTGAAGACCAAGTATCACTAGCTCCAATAAAGAATCAAACGATCGCAGTTATTGGTTATGGCATTCAGGGGCGCGCTCAAGCGTCTAACATGGCGGATTCTGGACTCAACGTAATTGTTGGCCTCAGAAAGGGGGGCAAAACATGGAAGCAAGCTGAGGCCGAATCTCACAAGGTTATGGAGGTTGCAGAAGCTGCCAAGTCAGCTGACATCATTCATATTCTAATCCCAGATATGGAGCAGGCTGACACTTACACAAAAGAAATCGCCAAGCATGTTACAGAGGGGAAGGCACTCAGCTTTTCTCATGGGGCAGCAATACACTGGAAGTGGATAGTCCCGCCCAAAGATGTTGATGTAATAATGGTCGCTCCAAAAGGACCAGGTCAGCGCGTTCGTGAGCTTTATCAGGAAGGATTTGGCACTCCATCACTCGTTGCAGTTTACCAGGATCATACCGGCAAAGCATGGGATCGAGTCCTTGCTATGGCAAAGGCAATTGGCAGCACTCGTCCCGGAGTTCTGCAAACGACATTTAAAGAAGAGGTAGAGACTGATTGGTTTGGTGAGCAGGTTGACCTCTGCGGAGGAGCCCATACAATGATGATGAACGCCTTTGAGACCCTAATAGAGGCGGGCTACCAGCCAGAAGTCGCGTATTTTGAATGCCTTCATGAATTGAAGCTGATCGTTGACTTGGTACAAAAGTATGGCATTGCAGGAATGTACAACCGAGTAAGTGAAACGGCTAGGTACGGCGGCCTTACTCGGGGGCCGTACGTCATGGACAACGAAGCCAAAAAGAAGATGAAAGAAGTACTCAAGGAGATTCAGTCAGGTGACTTTGCAGAGGAATGGGTAAGCAAGTATAAGAAGGATGGCAAGAACTCGTTTTCGCGTTATATGAAAGAAATAGAGAATCACCAAATAGAAAGGGTGGGCAGGGAAATGCGAAGAATGATGTGGCCAGATGCACCTGAAGTTTAATCAAAATCCATTTTCTTTTCTATATTGTGGAGTCCGATATAGAATTATATATTGTATTATAGGCAAGTGCTCACTACACTTCATCTGGGACATACAGCATCATAGTCTATTACTGGTAGCAGCTTGTTGTTGTTATAACCATCATATGAGAACCCTCAACCTATCAATAACCAACCGAAGAGGATGATAAACCCTTTATCACTGTCTATTGGCAAGTATCCAACAACAATAACAGGAGGTGAGAGAGATGTGACAGACCAACAACGGCAATTAGAACAGAACAAGAAGAACGTGATAGCCTTCTACGACCTAATGTTTAACCAGAACAATCCCGCTGAAGCCATCAAGAGGTACGTTGGGGAGACTTACATTCAGCACAACCCGACGGTTGCCGATGGCAAGGAGGCTTTCATTGAGTATTTTGAGAGAATGGCAAAGGATTACCCCAGCAAGCGTGTTCACTTTAAGCGTGCGATAACAGAAGGAAATTATGTAGTCTTGCACTGTCATCAGGAGTGGCCTGGTAACAGCTGTGTCGTTGATAATTGGGCAGGTATTGACATTTTTCGATTAGATGGCAACGGCAAGATTATTGAGCATTGGGACGTGCTACAGAGGGTACCTGAGAAAAGTGCCAACGATAATACGATGTTCTGATTCAAGTTGAGTGATGTTAGAAGAAGGGAGCAGGCGCGCTTAGCAAATCGTTGTTCTACCAGTCGTGCAGTATTTATGTTACCCTCCAGAGTAATCATTGTTATCGTAACAGGATTGGGATGGCGGCGGCAAAAATCATGGAATGTTAGTGTTGTAGTAATCATGAAGGCGCACTAAATGGGCAAGACATTACCCTCATTAGAACTACCTTTACAATTGAGAAAACATAATGGAAGCCGTTTCGCAATGCTTTAGATAAACGAGATAAAAAAGAAAAATTTAACTAAATATTTGGTATTCTTTGCCTTCACATTCCGCCTGCTCTTTATGCGGTACAGGTGATAAGCCTATACCAAATACTCATGTCGATACTGGTTACCCTTAAAAGCAACGAAACGAATGCCTCAAAGAGGTTGTTGAGCAAACAGAGGCCAAAGCAGAAGATACCACAACAAAAACGATAGAACGAAAAGGAATGGAGATCTGAGAAAGCAATTAGGTTTATCAGAATTCTAAGTTTCTAGGTTCAAGCAAAAAAAGAGACAGAGAAAGAAAGAAAGAAAATAAGTGAAATTCGAATTACACACACTCACTTCCATGCGCGCACCTAGAGTTGTTATTCCTTTGTTAGCTGGTTGAGCTGATCATAGGCTTCAAGAAACCTGAGACCTTTTTCAGTAGTCTTAAATGTATGAGTACCTAAATCATAACTAAGCAGGTCTTTGTCATTTAGAGTTATCAGATAGTCTTTCAATTGTGCATAGCTAAGGTTTGCCTTATACATTATCTTCAACTTACTAGTTACTCCGCCATTTGCAGTCTCTAGAATCTGACTGATTATTTGGATTCTATTTCTAATTGTCATGTCTTTTTGGCTACAGAAGTAGATTATCATATTAAATAGCATTATGTGGCGCATCCACCTAGTGCCAACCATTGGCTATTTATCTAAAAGTATTTTTAAAATGATGTGCTTTTGTTAATTCATAATAACAGTGGGAATTGACGATATGTCATCAAGGGGTGAGGGCCGTGTAACATTCTGGAGGTGGGAGAGCGGAATCGTAATTAGCAATTCAACTGTTACTTCTGCTCTTGTGCAGGAAGAATCCCTGATGAATAATAAAACAACAGCATTTGAGCTTCCATAACCAACGAGCGCGCCATACGCCGAGGCATAACGATAGCTGACCTAAACTCTTTGCCCACTCCAGCCTACTTCTTTTTCTTATAATTTCTTTCATTCTATTCTGATAAAAGAGGGAAACAAAAACTTTAGTAGTCATGACCCATGGTGCTTAGGCAGTTACAGCCAGACATACTATGCCGTTCCTACTACTATTTTGAGTGTAAAAATGTTATTACCCTACGGCTCTGGTTCCTCGCACTAGAGTGAGACATGAGGTATGTCACGGGGGATGTCCATAGCTTGCGAATCACTCACATCTTTATTATAATAAGAAACAACAGAAGAATCTCAGGCATCAGATCAAAATGCATAGGAAAAGCTACAATCCTCCACGACTTGGCTTATCCATATACTACCACTAGAAGGCAATTGCCGCGATAATACTATATAGTTAGTTATCATCGTTTGATCATATAATATAACTTTCAAAAAAAGGTGTAGAAAAAAAGAGAGAAAATATAGATGAGAGACCTGTTTCCTATGCTTCTTTAATCCTTCCTCTGATATGGTCAATAATGACTGGCAGAGGGGTACCTGGGCCAAAATTGCCGGTCACTCCCTGCTTTTCCAGCTCTTTTCTATCGCTTTCAGGTATTATGCCGCCTCCAACGACTAGAATGTCTCCTGCACCCTTATCTTTAAGAAGTCTTGCCACCTTTGGAAATAGAGTCAAGTGAGCACCGTTTAGCAGGCTCATTGCTACCACGTCGACGTCTTCATCAATAGCCATGTTGGCAATCTGCTCTGGCGTACAGAATAACCCGGAATAAATGACCTCCATACCGGCGTCACGAAAAGCCCTGCATATTACTAGAGCGCCCCTGTCGTGTCCATCTAGTCCGAGCTTACACACGAGAACTCTTATTGGTCTTTTTTGCTGCTGTTGCTGAGCCGACATAGTTATTATTATCATGAAATTGGCCTTTCTGCTTAAAATATTTTATTCAATTTCAGCACAAATGGTAGGACAAGAAATGATGATGTTCTTCAGCACCTAAACTGACGATGAAAACTTGGCTTTTTCATCTTTTTTCATATGTCTATTTCTTTCCCAGGAGTATACCTTATATTTCATCACCCAAGCTCCACAAACTGAAGATATCTTGTCAACTCATCAATGTCATGACATATGTCCCTTTCAATTGATCGCTTCTTTGAATATGCGTTTCACACAAAAATTGCAGCCTCTGCCCGATCTGTCTCTTGTCTCATATTTTGCAAGGGTAGGAACGTAGGATGTTACAGTTGCCATAAGCTCCTTCTTCTCCCTTTGCGATATTGCCGTGGCATTTCTTATCATGCAAAACAATGAATTTATAAATACAAAAAGCAAGCATAGGATATTGGATGTCTTCGTCACCACCACCATCATCACCACCATCGTCATCAGAAATCGAGGAGCTTAGGGCAAGGGCTGTTAGAGAGCAAGTTGACCTTTACAGGCAGCTTAGGGAACAACTAGTCAATGAAGTCGAGAGGTATCAAAGAGAAGGTAATCACAAGCTTGCTAGCATTATTTCTGAATCTCTAAGAGAACAATAAAATTAGATCCAGATATACCGGCTATATTCATTATCATCTATCATGCCAATGGCTTAGTGGAATATTAGGTACTTAGTTATATCCTTGGCGACCTATCGCTAAGCATGATTCTGGAAGTCAACCCCATCATAATGTTGAAAACATGAAAAAAAGATGCATGCTAGTGGTCTCTAGCCAATCAGCCGTGCCACTCAAGAACTTGTATGTTAGAGAAAAAGGAATTATAAGTTGCAACCTAATTCGATCCTAAAGAACTAATATTATATATATACAGACTATAACATGCTGGTGTGCTTCCTATAGTAAAGGGTTTGCTTGCAGGCGAGCGACGCGCCCTTGCAAGGGCAATATCAATTGTAGACAATGACGAACCTGAGTCGCGGGAAATCATAAAGCAGATTTTCAGCAAGACAGGCAATATAAGGACAGTGGGTTTTACAGGTCCTGGTGGGGCCGGCAAAAGCTCCCTTGTTGGCAAGCTAATACCTGAATGCGAGGCGCTTGACTACAAAGTTGCCGTTCTTGCAGTCGACCCCACAAGCCCCATAACGGGTGGTGCTATACTAGGAGACAGAGTAAGAATGCAGACCAACCTTGGCAATGAAAAAGTCTTCATGCGAAGTATGGCGTCAAGGGGAGCTATGGGAGGCATTTCCAAATCGCTCAGAAATGCGATTAGAATACTGGATGTCGCCGGCTACAATATTGTACTTATTGAAAGCGTCGGTGCAGGCCAACTTGAGGTTGAAATTTCCAAAGTTGTCGATCTTACAGTAGTTCTATTCACGCCCCACACAGGAGACAATGTGCAAGCCGTAAAAGCTGGGCTCACGGAAATAGGGGACATATACGTTGTAAATAAGGCAGATCTGGAAGGTGCTACTAGCCTATATCAAACGGTAGTTGACCTGATAGGCGATACTAATAGAAAACCAGTCGTTCTTAAGACATCTGCCAAGACTGGAACGGGTGTGAACGAACTAGCCAAGAATATTGATAAATTACTAAAAGAAAAAAGCATTAATTATAAAGAACGCGAGAGAAAGATGCTGGAGGATGAGTTAACAGACATGATTTTAAGTATCTTGGAGAAAAAGGTTTCTTCTATCCTTGCGAGGGAAAGAAAATATTCAGAGTTTATCGACAGGCTGGCTAGAAAAGAGATAGACCCCTATGTAGCTGCTGAAGAATTGGCCGGGACTCTACTTAGGTGATAAGAAGGTGGCGAGCGAGACTTTCAAGACCGATTCAAACATAGCAGTAAAGAGGGTTTTTAAAAGTAATGATTCAAGAAATTATAGTGGCTTGGATGAAGAAGAGCCTGGGAGGTATCCATATACCCGGGGTCTGTACCCAGACATGTACCGCGAGCGACTCTGGACCATGCGCCAGTACAGCGGCTTTGGTAGTGCAGAAGAGACAAACAAGCGCTTCAAGTTTTTGCTAGACCATGGCCAGACAGGCCTCTCACTTGCATTTGACTTGCCTACCCAAACTGGCAGGGATTCAGATGATCCGCAGGCGGAGGGTGAGATTGGAAGAACGGGTGTGGCCATAAGCTCGATAAAAGATATGATGGCCTGTTTTGATAGCATACCACTTGACAAGGTCAGCACTTCGATGACTATCAATTCAACTGCATCTACGCTTTTGTCACTTTACATCACTGTTGCCGAGAAGCAGGGAGTGCCGCCAGACCAGTTGCGTGGCACTACTCAGAACGATATTCTGAAGGAATACATTGCACGAAATACCTACATTTATCCGCCCAAGCCATCAATGCGCCTGATAGGTGACATGATCGAATATTGCTCCAAAAAAGTTCCACAATGGTACCCTATCAGCATCTCTGGATATCATATGAGAGAAGCCGGCTGTAATGCTGTGCAAGAGTTGGCCTTCACTTTTGCAAACGCAATTGAATACATCAATACTTGTACAAGCAGAGGACTGAATGCTGATGACTTTGCTCCTAGACTTTCGTTCTTTTTCTGCTGCACTATGGAATTCTGTGAGGAAATTGCCAAGTTCAGAGCTGCTCGACGGATCTACGCCAAAATAATGAAAGAGAAGTTTCATGCTACCAATCCTAAATCACAACATCTCCGCTTCCACGTTCAGACATCTGGCGAATCACTGACTGCACAGCAAGTTGACAATAACATTGTCAGGGTCGCGACGGAAGCACTTGCTGCAGTACTTGGAGGATGCCAATCATTGCATACCAACTCACGTGATGAAGCGCTTGCGCTTCCAACTGAAGAATCAGTCAAGATCGCACTCAGAACTCAGCAGATAATTGCTACAGAGACAGGGGTTAGCAAGACTGCGGATCCGATGGGTGGCTCATACTACATTGAATACCTTACAGCCAAGATAGAGGAAGAGGTCAATGAGTATCTCAAAAAGATAGAAATGATGGGCGGCGCCCTAGTGGCAGTAGAGAAGGGCTTCTTCCAAGAAGAGATTAGGAACAATGCATATCAATTGAAGAAAGAAATTGACGAGAACAAGCGCATTATCGTGGGCGTCAACAAGTATCAAGACGAGCAAGATGTTGAACCAACGATCAACAGGATAGATCCATTACTGGAGCAAAAGCAATTAGCAAATGTCAAGGAATTCAAGAGCAATCGTGACAAGTCAAAGGTGGATCAAGCGCTATCGCAACTGCAAAAGGCAGCTGAAAAGGATGACAATAACCTAATGCCCCATATCATCAACGCAGTTAAGAGCTACACGACGCTTGGCGAGATTAGCAGCACTTTGCGAAATGTATTCGGAAGATATGAACCTAAGATATCCTTCTAGCTGTAAGAAGAACTATAGAGAAAAAAGTGTGTGCAAAAACGGTGCTGATGATGCAGTTCCTTTTCAGTTGATGACCTTAAAAGTACTCAAGCAAGTAAAAAAACCAAGGGTGTAATGAACTATGCTCTCAAGGCTGATTTTTCAAAAAAGCACTTCTGGACGCTCGCTTCAAAAAACAAAACTAGAGCTAGGCTATCACATAGTTCTGTTATGTAGGTTAGTTGACCTACGGGATCAGATTAAATATACTGTCAATGGCTCTCTTTGCTATCGAATGAGAGTCGACCATATAGCTATTGCAGTTAACAATGTGCAACAGGCCCTAACCGACTATCAAAAAATATTCAGTGTTGACGAGCTGAAAATAGAGGAAGTCCCCAATGAAAAGGTCAGAGTCGCAATGCTAATGCTCGAAGATACTAGAATAGAATTAATGGAACCAATGGCTCCGGACAGTCCAATTTCAAAGTTCCTACAAGAACGTGGTGAAGGTATACACCATATAGCAATTACTGCTGACAACATTGAAAAGGATGTTGCGAGGGCATCGGAGAATGGTATGAAAATGCTAGGCGGATTGCGCACAGGTTCGTACGGACGCAAGATCACATTTATACATCCTAAATCACTTCACGGTGTCCTGACAGAGTTCTGTGAAGCGGCACCACCATCACAATCAGAAGTTGCCAACAAAGAAGAATAACAATAATAATAATAAGAGTAAAACAGGGATTTTGTCTTATATTGCAGGATTGCGAACAGCTTACCAAGCAGCTGACTGAAAGTGTGGAGAGAAACCATGCCGAAGCACTGCTGCTTTCCGGAGGCCTTGATAGCAGCATTTTAGCAAGTATACTACGACCACAATACTCACTTGCCGCAGGATTTGGAAGAGCAGCTCCTGATCTTGTCTATGCAAGACAGGTTGCAGAAAGATACAGCAAACACCATGTTGAAGTTGTTTTTGGACAAAATAAAATGGCAGAGCTGGTCGAGCAGGTTATACGAATTTTTAGAACTTTTGATCCGATAGAAATTAGGAATTCGGCTGTGGCGCTTGCTGGCCTCGAATGGGCAAAAAGCGATGGCTATTCTAATGTAATGACTGGTGATGGAGGCGACGAGCTGTTCGCCGGCTACAATTACCTTTCTCGCTATCATTCTGATATGCAGAGATTTGATTCAGAGCTGCAACGGCTATGGCAGATCATGCATTTTTCTTCAATAAAATTAGGTGAATATATCGGTATTGAAGTAAAAGCTCCTTTCCTTGATGAGAAGTTTGCGTCATTTGCAAAATTGATTAGTGTAAATGAGAAAGTGGGCGAACATGATGGTAAAAAGTGGGGCAAGTTCATTCTGAGAAGATGCTTTGAACCAACACTGGGCTCCTTGGTATGGAGACCCAAGCTTGCGCAGGAGCAAGGAGCTGCCACTGATCATTACGAGCAGCATATTGAAGAAATGATAGACGACTTGACTTTTGCAAACAAGAAAAGAATAGCCCAGGAGCAAGAGGGTGTCAGAATAAGAAGTAAGGAACATCTACACTACTATGCCATTTTCAGAAGCTATTTTCCTCCACCAAAAGAAGAAGAGGAGGAAGAAGGAGAAGTAGGTCATCATAGTTGCAGATCACGTTGCTCAGATTGTCTAGGATGTATTGCACCCGATGCTAGATTTTGCAGAAAATGTGGTGCTTTTCCTGTTGTGCCACTTTCACTTTCACTTTGAATACTTGCGGGGCTTTTTTGTAAAGATCCTCTTGCAGCCCTCGCAACAAAAGTAGTATATCTTGCCATGATGCTCATGGCTAATTGCAAGTTCCTGGTGCATTTCAATTCCGCAGACAGGGTCAACAACAGGCATCAGCACTATGCAAAGAACCTGCGTATTTATTGTTTACCAAAAGCAAAGATTGGTATGTTAGATATTTTTGCTCAAGACAATCTCTTACTTTTAGAAAGCAAAAAAATAGAAAAAGCGGGCGTCTGGTTGCCCAGACATTGTCGAAATCCTAAGTTTATGGGATAGACCTGCTGTACAGCTTTCCTTCAAGAGCTAGCTTGTACATTTCAGCCACGTATGGGTTCTTAGCTGGTGTTTCTGCACCCAGTTCGACCATTCTGGCATATACTCTGACTACATAAGCCAGAGCACCCATGAATGCCACGACGACACCCATGTTAAACATCCAGTGGTTTGGAACTGCGAAGATTTCTTCGACGAACCAGAAGTGCCACAGTTCATTGATACCGATTGTGAACATTGTGGCCAAATAGCCAATGATT